>CAYVFB010000007.1:0-75353 GCA_964450305.1 uncultured Ruminiclostridium sp. | reverse complement strand
TTACTGGAGAAGAAGAACCTTCCATAAGATACAAATTGTATTACACGGTTAAGTGTATACAAAGCTAAAACTCAATTACTAAGCGAGCCATAGAGACGAAAGGTGCTATTTTTATCATCATACAATTTGTTTCTACTAATCCTTTTTTACTCAATGGATTAGAAGGTGGTTTGAAAGCATTGTGTAGAAAGCACATGCGGCGAATGACTTTCGCCATCCGCCTCATGCAAAAAAGACTTTTCCGAAATATGTTTTTAAATGTTAATAAGTGTTCTTCCTGCGTTTTTATTCCTGTTACAGGACAATTTACTAAATCGTTCAGTTCTTCCTGACCAATGACGGGCCGGGTGCGGGAAGCATTTCCGGCGCAGCTTGCACCAAAAAGCTGAATTGGTCGTCGACATAATCAATCTGAACCGTCGAACCGCTTTTCAACTCGCCGCGCAGATACCTTTCGGCCAGTTCGTCCTCGATATACTGCTGAATTTTCTTGCGCAGCGGCCTTGCCCCGAACTTCGGGCTGTACCCCTTTTCCACCAGGGCTTCGCGTGCTGCGGCGCTGACTGTAAACCCAACTCCCTTTTCGGTGGTATTCAGCGCAACCTCTTTCAGCATCAGATCGACAATCTCGTTCAGCTGTTCCTTCGTTAATACATCAAAGACGATCACCTCGTCCACCCTGTTCAGGAACTCTGGGCGGAAGGTTTCCTTCACTGCGTCCATCACCTGCTTTTCCAAAGCAGCCTGGTTTTCATTGTTAAAGCCGATGCCAAAGCTTCTGTTGCTGGTGCCAGCATTGGAGGTCATGATCAGGATGGTGTTCTCAAACCCAACCGTGCGGCCATGGCTGTCGGTAAGCCGGCCGTCCTCCATGATCTGAAGGAGCATATTATAAACATCCGGGTGCGCTTTTTCAATTTCATCCATCAGGATGACTGAATAGGGCCTCCTGCGCACTTTCTCTGTTAGTTGACCGCCCTGATCAAAGCCGATATAACCCGGAGGAGCGCCGATGAGCTTGGATACGGTGTGTTTTTCCATGTACTCGGACATATCCAGCCGGATCATCGCGTCCTCATTACCAAACAGCTCCTGAGCCACGGCCCTGGCCAGCTCTGTTTTTCCCACACCCGTTGGGCCTACAAAAATGAACGAGTTGGGCTTGCGCTTTTTCCGGAAGTCGGAACGATTGCGACGGACAGCCCTGGCCAGGCTCTCAATGGCCTTATGCTGGCCGACCACTCTTTTATGCAGCCTGTCCTCGAGAACCATCAGCTTTTGTGCTTCGGCTTCGGTGATAGTTCGAACCGGAATTTTCGTCCAGGATTCGATGACAAAAGCGATATCTTCTACCGAGACATCGGCGGTTCCACTGGTTTGCGATAGCTGGTTCACCTTCTCCTGCAGCCTGCATTCCTCTACTTTATAGTCTGCCGCTTTTCGGTAATCATCATGCTGTGCCGCCTGCTCTTTAGCCTCCTGCACCTTTTGCAGCTCCAGCTTCAGGGCTTCCAGTTCGGCCATGCCGTGATTGTGCAGGTTCACTCGGGAACCGGCCTCATCGATCACATCAATGGCCTTGTCGGGAAGATATCTGTCATGGATATACCGGGCTGACAGCTTTACGGCCGCTTCGATGGCCTGGTCGGATATTCTGACCTGATGAAAATCCTCGTAATAATGTCGAATTCCCTTTAGAATTTCAATGGATTCCTCTTCAGAGGGCTCATCGACGATAACCGGTTGAAACCGCCTTTCCAGTGCGGCGTCCTTTTCAATATGCTTGCGGTATTCATCCAGGGTTGTGGCGCCGATCACCTGAACCTCACCACGAGCCAGCGCAGGCTTGAGAATATTTGCGGCATTCATCGCCCCGCCTTCAGCGTCCCCCGCTCCAACAATATTGTGCAGCTCATCGATCACCAAAATGATATTGCCGCTTTCCTGGGCTTCTTTGATGATAGATTTCATTCTGGCCTCAAATTGGCCCCTGAATTGAGTACCTGCTACAATTGCAGCCAGATCCAGCAAATACACCTCGGTGGTGAAAAACTTCGCAGGTACCTGCCGATTGATGATTCTAACGGCCAGCCCTTCCGCAATGGCTGTTTTACCCACACCAGGCTCACCGATCAGCACCGGGTTGTTCTTGGCGCGGCGGTTGAGGATTTGGACCACTCTTTCAATTTCACGCTGGCGGCCAATAATTCTGTCTATCTCACCTTTTTCCGCCCTGTCAGTAAGGTTTATACCATACGTATCTAAAAATTTACGCTTGGGTGCTGGTTTTCTCGCCTTCACCCTTACCCCGTCATGACTGGCACTTTCGGTTTCCCCCTGTGTGCTTTGGTTGTTTCTTTCGGAAGCCGCCAATGAACGCAGCAATTGGGTGCCTATGTTTTCTTCATCATCCGGCAGGGCTTCGTTCAGGGTGTCCATGTCCACATTGTCAAACATGTTTGCCATTTGGTTGTTCAGGTTTTCAAAATCCTGCTGGGTCATGCCTGTTTGCTGGATGATCTGGTTCAGAGGCTCCATCCCCTGCTTTTGCGCGCAGGAAAGGCATAGCCCTGTTGGTTGCTGCTTGCCGTCTATGACCTTGTTTATAAAAATAACTGCAACATTCACCTTGCAGATCGAACATTTCATCATTCTTTATCACTCCGTTTCATACCCTATCATACGTTCGTTTTGTGGCCGCAGTATGAAGACACTGAAAATAAATTGAACACGAACCGGTGATTGCCCTGTGATTACAGCATAAACTGCGGCATTCACCGTGCGGAAGCTCTTGCGGGTTTTCTATCTGCCGAAAAACCAAAACACTACGTACGATACTATTTTATCACATCAAGCTCGTTTTTACCAGTGGAAATTTGTCCTTCCCTAACCTTCGTGGCATAATTTTACAATTCTATTCATTGCGAATACAAAAGAACACCATGCTGGCATCGTATTACAAAGTGAGAGATGATCCCGACAGCGCAGGATGAAAAGCTAAACTTATCAGCTAAGCCTTTTTCTGACGGTAACACAGTTGCCCTTCTGGCTGAAGACCATATCATCGCACAGGTTTTTCACGATTTGAAGGCCCCTGCCATTTTCGGACAGCTCGGACCAATGGCAGACCTGCTTTTTCTGTGGCTGTTCGAGCGTTTTGAAGACATCGAAACCCTTCCCATTATCTTTTACGGTTATGCTCAGCATATCTTTTCCGCTGATGCACACATTCATATATACCTTGTTCTGCTGAATGCTGCAGCCATGTCGTATGGCATTTTGCAGCAATTCACTGAGAATGATGTGCACATCAAAGGACTGATCGGTATTCAGCCCTACCGCATTCTGAATGCCGGCCAAAATTAAACGTACTTTTTCACAGGCCTGATGTATGTCATTGAGAATAAACCCATTATATATCGTTTGTTCCTGTTGACCTTGAACTACGCTCACAAGCAAACTCCTTCTGCAATGCTTTCAGTTAAATCCGTTTACCTGGAAAGCCGGACCTGATTCGGGCATCTATGTCCCTTTATCGTTATTATATGAACCCTGCTTGATATATACCCACATTTCCCGCTATTTTCTCAGAATTTTTCGGAATTTTTCCAATGTTTTTTTCTCCAGCCTGGATATGTACATCTGAGAGACGTTAAAATGGGTTGCAATTTCCTTCTGGGTGCGGTTTTCAAAATAACGAAGACGGATAAAAGCCCTTTCCGCCTCGTCAAAATGCTTCAGCGATTTCTCAAGATAATCCCTGTTATTGATTCGCTCAAAGGTTTCATCGTCCTCTCCGACGGTTTCATGCAATTCCAGATCATCTTCTTCAAAAAGGGTTTGATCGAAGGACTGCATTTTATAAACATTCCAGGATTCGATGATCTCAAGAATTGTTTCCTCGCGCATATTCAGGTACTTTGCAATCTCATCCACCCGTGGCGCTCTTCTGTCCTGCTGCATCAGGTAATCCCTTGCCTGATTCACCTTTTGATAGACCTCATAAATTCGCCTGGGAATGCGGATGACTGATGCCTTGTCCCTGAAATACCGCTTGATCTCCCCGATGATGGTGGGGGTGGCAAAGCTGACAAACTTCACGTCGGCATCGATGTCAAAGCGCTCAACGGCATTGATCAGCGCGATACAGGCGACCTGATAGATGTCATCATATTCCACGCCCCGGTTGATAAATTTCTTCGAAAGAATTTCTGCCAGATAGACATATCGGGAAACAATCTCATTGCGGATATATGGATCCCTATCAACGCGGTATTTTTGAAATAATTCCAAATCCGTACTAGCAAGCTGCTTTTCTTGCTTCTTAACCATTCATGCAGTCCCCCAGCTTTTTGCCCATTGTGATGACGCAGTTTTGATCATCTGATACTTCGAATTCATCCATCAGCGTACTAATGATGGCTTTTGCGAAATCGCCCGATTCACCCTCAAAGATGTCGCGACCATCATGGTTTTGGACGGATAGAATTGCTCTGATTCCCCAGTCATAAAGCTGGAAGGTTATATCACAGTCCGCGCAAGCTTCGCTGCCCTGTGATATCAGCCTTGAACACACCTCTGAAACGGCTACCTTGATATCTTCGATGGTGTCTATGTCAAAGCCCATTTTTGAAGCAAGCCCGGAAACGGACAACCGAATGAACCCCAAATAGTCTGCCTTTTGAGGAAGGTGGATTTTTATCTCATCATAATTACCGTTCATACCGACTCCTCCAGAACAAAAACTTTGTCAAGGCCGGTGATTCGGAACAATTTGCGGATATTTTCACGCAATTGGTAAATATACACGCTTTTTTGATGATTTTTAACCTTCTTCAGGGCGCCCACCAGAATACCCAGGCCAGTGCTGTCAATATAGGAAAGATCGTTGCAATACAGGGCGATATCGTTTTCTCCGTCGCCAACGATTTCATACAGTTTTGACTTAAACTCGGGTGCTGTAGATATGTCGATTTCCCCCTGTAAGAATATCCTGACCCTTCCAGGTTCGGCATGGTTGTCCATCTCCAACTCAAACATATGCGCTCCTCCTTAACCCCATCGGGGGGTACCCGTTCGGTTCGTGCTTTACATGCTCCGTTTTCAAAGCTTACATAATAAACCCAATATTTTCAGCTGCTTTAATCTGCCAGTTGAAAAACAGATGTCCATCTAGTCTAGTTGTGAAAGAAATTCCAATGCTTTATCAATCCTTTTACTGTTCAGGACAATTCCTGCATAGATCTTTTCCCCAAGGATATTATTGTCCTTTACAAAATTACTTTCAGTAATATCGATGGCATATGCCATCTGCGGGCCCATGACAGGCTCTGCATCGATGGTTTCATCAACAATAACCGATCCCATCACATACTCTTCCTTCGTAAACGGCAATATGTCCATATGATCTTCAAATGCCAGAAGTATGCTTTGGTGTGACATCAGATCAAAGGTTTCCTGATCCATCAGCATGATGTCTATTTCTGCCGCGGTGATCATAGCCATCTGCTTCATCGTAATGGCATAATTATATTCGCCGTCATACGGGTTGGCTGTTAGCAGATGCACCTGGGGTGCAGTAAGATCCGGAAGTTTTTCCTTTATGGCCGCCTCCAGCGGTTCTGGCTCCTCTGCGTATACGCTCCCCGTCAAAGCCATCGAAAAATCGGGATGAACCTGATTCACACAGCTTCGGATGGAAACAATAATGATGATAATCAATGCAAGGCCGCCGATGAAAAACCACTTATTATAATGAATAAAGTTTTCCAGTTTTACAGGATCCTTTTTCAGAATTTTAGCCAGCAACGGAGGATTTTCACGCAGCTCCTTCTGCCGCTGCTCCTCCTTTTCATCCACAAACGTGATGCCCATTAAAAGGTTGTATGCTTTCGTATAGTCCTCAATGGTATAACCGTTTTCGTCTTCCTTTTTAATGGTGCGAAACTTTCTGGTAATGATGCCATACCGTTTTGAAATTTCATCCTTGCTGGCATCCGGATTCAAGCTCATCATGGTCAGCGCCCTTTGCTGATCCATTTCGTTCATTCAATAACCCCCTTTTAGTATTAAGCCCTCTATTCCTTTGGTTTCATTGTGGGAAACAACAGTACATCGCGAATGGAGAAGGAATCGGTGAACAGCATCACGAGGCGATCGATGCCGATGCCCAGGCCCCCGGTGGGCGGAAGACCATGCTCCAGCGCGATGATATAGTCATCATCCATCATATTGGCTTCTTCATCACCCTGCTCGCGCTTTCTTACCTGGGCGAGGAAACGCTCTTTCTGATCCAGCGGGTCGTTCAGTTCGGAATAGGCATTGCCAAATTCCCGGGCTGTGATAAAAAACTCAAACCGCTCTGTCAGCTCGGGCCTGTCCGGTTTCCTTTTGGTCAGCGGAGACACCTCAACAGGGTAGTCCATGATAAAAGTTGGTTGAATGAGGTTTTCCTCGACAAATTCTTCAAAAAACAGGTTCAAGATCTCGCCCTTTGTTATCAGCTTACCGGTGTCCAGGCCCTTTTGCTTCGCTGCGTCGAGGGCTTCACTGTCGGAGGAGATGGCGTCAAAATCAACCCCCGCGTACTTCCGCACCGCTTCGATCATGGTCATTCTGGCCCAAGGCCGGGATAAATTGATCTGCTGCCCCTGATATTCCAATTGCGTGGTTCCCAGAACCTGTTCGGCTAGTGTGGTGCACAGTTCTTCCGTCAGTTCCATCATGCCCTTGTAATCGGTATAAGCCTGATATATTTCCATCATCGTAAATTCGGGGTTATGTTTGATGTCCATGCCCTCGTTTCGGAACATGCGGCCGATTTCGTAAACCTTCTCCATGCCGCCCACAATCAGCCGCTTCAGGTATAGCTCGGGCGCTATGCGCAAAAACAGCTCCATATCCAGCGTGTTGTGATGGGTGTTGAACGGTCTGGCTGTAGCCCCTCCATGGATGGTGTTCAGAATGGGTGTTTCCACCTCGAGAAAGCCCCTTTCATCGAGGAAACGCCTTACCCCGGAGATCATTTTACTGCGCAGAATAAAGGTCTTTCTAACCTCGGGGTTAACAATGAGATCCAGATACCTTTGACGATAACGGGTATCGGTGTCCTTCAACCCGTGGAACTTCTCGGGCAGCGGCCGCAGTGACTTGGCCAGCAGCGTGTATTTAAGAACCTTAACCGATATTTCCCCCATATGTGTTTTAAATACGGTGCCATTGATTCCGATGATATCGCCGATATCCAGCTTTTTAAACTCGGTATAGGCTTCTTCCCCCAAATCGTTGATCCGGAAGAACAGCTGAATTTTCCCGTCCCGGTCGTGAAGGTCGCAAAAGCTGGATTTTCCCATGCCTCTTTTGGCCATTAGCCTTCCAGCCAGGGAAACGCTGTTACCTTCAAGCTGATCAAAGTTTTCAATGATTTCCTGGGTTGAATGGGTCGTATCATAACGGACAATATAAAAGGGATCATGCCCCTTTTGTTGCAGCTCAAACAGTTTTTGCCTTCTAACCTGCAGTATCTCATTCAGATCCTGCATTTCGTCCATATTGGGATTTACCTGCTCCGGCATATTATACCTCCTGATGCCCCTTTTGCTGTATTCCCGCCAAGCCTGCGGCTTTCATGGCGGTTCTTCTGTGCTGCCGTAAACATGCATGTACCGAAATTCAATGAGCGCTTGCGCGAATTGTGCGCTAAAACGCGGGCGCTGAAAGCGCCTATCACGATAAAATTCCCGGCAAACACAAAAACAGCTTACATTTTCATGTAAACCGTTCTGTTATCTAAATATTATACCCCATGAATTTGCTGTAAACAATACCTGTGTTGATTTATTTATAGATCTCAAGCACCTTCAGCTTCACTGTGCCGTCGGGCACTGCGACCTCGATGGTATCTCCGGCTTTCTTTCCAATGAGCGCACGGCCCACAGGAGAATCATTGGATATCTTATTCATTGAGGGGTCTGCCTCGGTGGAACCCACGATATGATAATCTACTTCCTCTTCAAACTCGGTATCATAAATCTTAACTCGGGTGCCAAGACGCACTGCATCAGTATCTATCTCATCTTCATCGATGATGCTGGCGTATTTCAACGTGTTTTCCAGCTGAACGATCTTCACCTCATTCTGAGCCTGTTCATTCTTTGCTTCATCATACTCGGAATTTTCAGAAATGTCCCCGAATGCCAGGGCTTGACGGATTCTCTCGGCAATTTCCTTTCTTTTTTCCCCTTTAAGCTGCTCCAGTTCTTCTTCCAGTTTTCGCAGCCCATCGTAAGTGATGAATATTTCTTTGCTACTCATACGCTGTTACTCCTTTTCTGTTTTCTCTCTGTATCCCCCTTATTGGCTTACCACGATAGTTCTATAGTTTTACGTTTTTCCAGCGGTTTTATTCTCTGTCGGATGTTCTGTGTTTATATACTTTTGGTAAGTGTTTGGCAGGAGTACCTGATACTGATATTTTTAATTAAAAACAAGGAGAATGACGCCCTCCCATTTACATTAGACAACATTATAAAGCACCCATATCGTAAAGTCAATACACGAAACCTTCCTCGGGTTGCGCGCGGAATTCATTGGTTACCGTTCACACTACCCTTTAGTAAGTTCCATCCTGTTTGTTCTTTGATGATGTTCTATGTTTATGGGCCTTCATGAGAAAATATGAGATTTTAGTTTCTAATTATTCAGGCTGTCTTTGATTTTCTGCGCCAGCGCGGCATGAACTCCTTCAACTCCGCACAGCTGATCCACAGTAGCTTCCCTGATCTTCTTGACGGAGCCGAAATGCTTTAGAAGTGCTTTTTTCTTTTTGGGACCAATCCCTTCGATGTCATCCAAAGCAGATTTTCGCTGCTCTTTCAGCCTTTTGCTTCGGTGAAAGCCGATGGCAAACCGGTGAACTTCCTCCTGAACGGCTGCAATAAGGGGCATCAGAGAAGGTTCAAGCTTTAATTCCAGGGTGATCCTGTCGTTCACCAGCATGGCGGTCTGGTGCCTGTCATCCTTGGCCATGCCCACTACCGGCAGCTGCAGGTTCAGTTCCTTCAACACCTCCAGCGCTGCATGAACATGGCCGATACCCCCGTCCACAAGGATCAACTCCGGCTTTTCGCCAAAGCTTTCATCCGCTGAGGCGTCGCTGAAACGCTTCAGCCTTCTGAACAGCACTTCCTGCATGGCAGCATAGTCATTCTGCCCATCGGTGTTCTTTATGGTAAATTTTCGATAATGGTTCTTTGCAGCCACACCTTCAAGGAAAACAACCATTCCCGCAACAATCCCGTCACTTCCGGTGTTGGAGATGTCGTAGGCCTCGATTCGGTTGGGCGGCTGGGGTAATGTCAGAACCTCCTGAAGCCTTTCAAGGGCTTTTTGCATGTTTTCTCTGGCCCCCAGATAGGCAATGCGGTATTTTCCGAATTCCTCTTCGGCGTTCTTCATGGCCAGATCGATCTGGCTCTTTTTATCGCCCCGGACAGGTTGAAATAATCGGACACTCTTCCCGCGGACCTCCCGAAGCCATTGCTCCAGAATATCCTCATTGGCCGGGGCATGGGTGAGCAGAATTTCCGGAGGAATTTCCCGCCCGTTCCCATAAAACTGCGTGATGAAGGTTTCCAGAATCTCCCTGTCGTCCAGATCGTAAGTGTTCTCCAAAAGGTTGATGTTTTTTCCCATCAGCTTGCCACCGCGAACAAACAGCACGACGATCATGCTGTTGATCTTGTCACGGATGAAGGCGCACAGATCGCGGTCTTCCATCTTCGTGGACAATACCAGCTGTTTGGCCGTGACATTTGCGATGCTTCTGAGTTTATCTCTGACCGCCGCGGCTTTCTCAAATTCCATGTTCTGTGCATGTTCCTGCATTTTCTTTTCCAGCTCGGTCAGGATTTCTTCCTGTTTTCCCTCGAGAAACCTGCAGGCTTCCCGCACGATTTCGTTGTAATCCTGCACGTTGATTTTTCCCGCGCAGGGAGCTGAGCACAACCCAATATGATAAAAAAGGCAGGGACGCTGTGGTACTTTTTCATTGATTTGCCGGTTGCAGGTGCGAATTGGGAATATTTTACGCAATACTTCTATGGATTTTCGCACATCTGAAGGCTTTGTGTAGGCACCGAAGTATTTGGAGCCATCCTTTTTAATGGTGCGTGTGATCTCGATTTTTGGAAAATCATCCTGGACTGTGATGCGAATATAAGGATAGGTTTTGTCATCCTTGAGCAGGATGTTGAATTTAGGTTTGTGGAGCTTGATCAGAGTGTTCTCAAGGATCAGCGCTTCGGCCTCGGTTTTGGTGACAATGGTTTCGATGTGATGAATGCGGGAAACCAGGGCCCTTGTTTTGGGATCCTTTTCGTCGGTGTTTTGAAAATATTGACGAACCCGGTTTTTAAGGATCTTGGCCTTACCGACATAAATGATTCGGCCTGTTTTGTCCTTCATGAAATAAACTCCCGGAGAATCCGGGAGATTTTTTAAAACTTCCTGTAAATGTTCCATTTGTTCAGCCATTTACCACCTGTGGGTTATTCATCGGACATGCCACGGTTTGCAAACAATTCCAGCTCGTCCAGAGCAAGGCTTTCATCTGCGCCATCGGCGATCAGAAGCACCTTCTCACCTTTGCTGACACCTAAAGACAATATCCCCAACAAGCTTTTTGCGTTTGCTCTTCTTGCGTTCTTTTCGATCCATATATTTGATGCATATCCAGAAGCCTTCTGAATAAGCATTGCAGCCGCTTTCGATTCCAGACCGGATTCATTTTTAATAATAATTTCCCTGACGATCATTCTATTTCCCCCTGCCAACCAATGGTTCTGACGCTTCTGCGGCTTACACCGTCCGTGTACCAGTTCATAGTCATACCTATTATACAATGATCATCATGGGTTTTCAAATAGAATATGAAAGTTTTTGTCATCATGGGTTGTCAAATAGTTACTGTTCACATATATGTTTTATCCTGAGCACAGCGAAGTCATGCGAAATCCTTCACTTCGTTCAGCAGGCTGCGCCATATGGACCGGTCAGAAGAAGCCGGAGCTGCTGAACAATTTGCCTGTCACTAGCTTTTGGAATTGTAATATCTCCTGCCACATGACCTGTCACCATACTGCAGTATCAGGCCTTGCGCGGCTTGCTTCCAAAAGAGAAATAGGTTCCACCCGCGATCAGGGTTATCCCGGCAACCAGCAAAAATACCCAATCGAAAACAGTGGAGCTGCGAATATAGGAAACAATATCTACGGCATGCCATTTGATATCATTGATAAACCCAACGCCTGCCGCAGCTAAACGATCGGGTAAAAACTGCAATACCTGTCCGCCCACCTGAAGTGCCGGGCTGATGAAAATGCCTGCAATAAAAAGAAACACCATAACATAAGCCATGTAGGACACCAATAGACGTGGCGAAACAGGTTCATCTGCCGCTTTGCGGATTCGTTGCATCACCTTTTCTTCCAACCCGTCCAGGCTGAAATCAAAGTTCAGCATGCCGATGGTATCGAACAGGCTTTCCCATTCATTCAATTCGCGTTGGCACTGCCCGCAGTCTGAAAAATGCTCTTTTAACCTTTCCTGCTTTTCAGCCGACAGAGAATGCTCCAGATACGCGCAATACTCTTTATCTTTGGCATGCATTCCTATCCCTCCCCATAATATTCCACCATTTTCTCTTTTAACATCTTTCTGGCCCGGTAAATCCTGTTTTTAACAATACTAAGGGGAACCCCCATGCTCCGGGCAATCTCTTCATAGCTTAAACCTGCCTGATGAAACAGCAGCAACGGTGTTTTATAGCCTGGATCCAGCTGCCTGATCTGCTCTTCTATCCATTGCTTGCGTTCCTTTTTAATCAACAGCTCGTCGGCTGATTCATCGGTGTCTTCAATGATCATCTCGTCACTGGAAACCACCTGATAGTTTTTGTCTTTACGGATGGTATCTATACAGGTGTTATGAGTGATCCGCCCTATCCAGGCCGAGAATTTCATGTTGGTGTCATACAGCCTCAGCTTCTTATAAGCCTTAAAAAATACTTCCTGTGTAATATCTTCGGCGCTTTGATGATCTTTAAGGAAGCGAAGGGCAATGGAATAAACAAGCTTTTTATAATTTGCAACCAGGTGACTGAAGCATTCAAGTTCTCCCTTCAGACACCTTTCAACAATTTCCTTATCCTCCATGTATTATCCCTTCAAAACCGTTCATCGACGGTATAACCTCCCTGCAAAACCAAGATATCTGCCTGGGCAGGAACCCCATGAAGCCCCATTAAATGAAGCTGCCTGCCAACTGTGCTTCAATGAACCAGCATTCGAACAAAAGCAAATATCCCTGTTATCGTTAATACGTCCTATACTCAGAATAAGTCTGATTGCCTGTTTAGTCAAACTGTTTATTCTTTCTCTTTTGGGGGAAAAGCTGTATTGTAAACCTGTAAATATATTTGGAAAGGTTGTTGTCTGAATATGTATAAAAAAGATCGATTGCACTCTTTCTCCATCGAATACCCGATCCGTACTGCCGACACTTTCGCTCGCAGGTTTTTGGGTTTGATGGGAAAAAGGGATGTGGATTATGGGCTGTTGCTGGTTCCCTGTAAATCCATCCACACCTTTTTCATGAAAATATCCATTGATGTCGTATACCTGGATGCGGCAATGACGATTGTTAAAATCGAAAAAAACATGATGCCCTGGAAAACCGGCAAAACCTGCAAAAACGCTTACTGCATTCTGGAGCTGCCCGCAGGTGTTGCAGATCAGCTTCATCTTGCCGTGGGAAACCCTGTATGATCCTGTTGCAGGTGGGACAGTCTGATCTTTCGGAATAAAAGATTGCCTATAAGCTTTGACTGACAGGCTTCATTTTTTTAGGTGCTCTTCCGGGGCGGACATGCCCACCCGGAAGAATACCCTGACATCTTATTCTATGATGATTTTTTCACTGTGCGCTATGCTGCCTTTGCCAACCTTGTCATAGAGGGTAACCTTCATAACATACTCGCCGGTCGGCATATCATTTTGGGTATAAAAAGAACCCAGCGGTGATTCTGCAGTATTGTTTTCCATATCAAAATGGCCTGATTCTCCCAAAAGTTCCTTTTCATCCAGGACAACTTCTCCGTCCGGCCCTTTCACCTGTAAATCAATCTCCATCCAGTTCAGACCATCATCGCCCTTTTTGAAGCCTGAAACATTTAACATCACCAGGCCGATGATATCTCCCCTTTGAAAAACATTGCTCTCTACAACATTCCATTGCTCATCCGTCTTAACGGCCAGTATGATGTCCTCGGCCGACAGGCTGACAGATAAGGATGCGCTTCCCCTGCAGGCCGGAAAGACTAAAGTTGAGATGAGCATGAGCAGAATAAGTACAGGAGTCGTTGTTCGATTCTTCATATCATTCTCTCCCTCCAAGCTGATCATTCAGCTAATTCAATGAGCGCTTGCGCGAATTGTGCGCCAAAACGCGGGCGCTGAAAGCACCTTCAGGGGGAGTGTTCCTCAGCTGAAGCCTGCGGTACACTCCTGACTTGCGCGTTTTGTGTGCAACTGGTTCATAACTGTCTCTGGCAGTTATGAACGGTCCGCGAGCCAGGTTGCATGGGCGAGCAGCAAGCTTCAGCTTGCGACCAGCCTCCTTCAGTGGGGGATTGAAACCCGCCACTGAAGGTAAAATCGGTTTTTGTATCCCACGCGTTTTTTGCCTAAAGGGCAAAAATACGCTCTGAGGCAGGGGTCCTAGGAGCATTTGATAATTACCATTATATCACAACCTGCGTTTTTTGTTTACTTAAATCAACCTTCCCACAGTGTTTTGGGTGCCAGCCTAAACAGCATGCTAACGACGGAGATGTGAATCACACATCCGTTTGCCTATATCAGCGCCTCAAAACACTACTCACAAGTTGAGGTGGGAAAGTTGAGTAATTAACTCCTGCCATCCATCAGAATCCTTTTTTATAGGTTCATAATCGCTTTTTCATTTCAAACGTTTTTTTGTTGGGGGCTTGGATGCCCCATGATAACTGTATGAATGGCAGCATCATTTAATGATGTCCCTGATATTTTAAAATCGTGCCTGAAGGACAAACTGCGATGCATTTACCGCAATTATCACATATGGATGTATCGATCACCGCGCACAGATTATCCATCGTAATTGCATTCATGGGGCATTCCTTCACGCATTTTTGACAGGCGATACAGGAAACCTTGCAGTTTTTGCGGGCAACAGCACCCTTTTCGTGGTTGCTGCAGACAACCGATACCTCGGCCTTCGCAGGAACCAGCTTGATGATGGTCTTTGGACATTCGGCAACGCATTTCCCACAGGCATTGCACTTTGATTCGATGATTCTCGCCAGTCCGTTATGCACTTCAATCGCGCCAAAAGGACATACCTTTTTGCAGCTTCCCAGGCCCACACAACCATAAATGCAGGCAGATGGCCCTCCGGCCATGGTAGCAGCCGATTTGCAGTCGGTAATGCCATCATAGTCAAATTTAATTAGTACTTTATCCCAGGTACCATTGCACATGACCCTGGCAACATACTTTTCAATGGAAGACGCTTCCACACCCATGATCTCGCTAATCTGTTCGACAACAGCATTTCCGCCAACCGGGCATTTGTTGATCTCAGCCCCTGCAACGATCGCATCGGCATACTGATCACAGCCGCTATACCCGCAAGCCCCGCAGTTTGCGCCGGGTAAAGCGCCACGAACCGCCTCGACGCGTTCATCGGCTTCCACGGCAAACTTTTTGGACGCATAAGACAACGCCAGGCCAAAAACCAAACCCATGCCTGATATGATGAGGATTGGGATCATTATTTGCATCATAAAGTCACCTCACTCTCTGTAAAACAACCTTACCCAACAATCCGGTTTTAACTTTCAACAATAACCAGATCAGCTATATCCACTATTCTTTCTTCTTACCGTTAAATTCCAAACAAGCCCGTGAAACCGATAAAGGCAACGGATACCAGCGCTGCTGCGATCAATGTGATGGGCAGCCCCTGGAACGCAACCGGAATATCATTGGTTTCCATTCTTTCGCGAACACCGGAAAAAATGATCAACGCCAGTGAAAACCCTGCTGCGGCTGAAAAGCCAAAAACAACGGCTTGAAGGAAGGTGTAGTTCCTTTCCATGTTTAAAAGAGCAGAGCCCAACACTGCACAGTTTGTGGTGATCAGCGGAAGGTAAATCCCCAGGGCCTTATACAGCGCAGGCAGAAGCTTTTTCAGCACGGTTTCAACAAATTGCACCAGTGCAGCGATCACCAGGATAAATGCGATGGTTTGCATATAGACCAGGTCAAATGGCTTTAAAAGGTATTCATTCACCGCCCAGGTGGCAGCGGAGGACAGTACCATGACAAAAATCACCGCGCCGCCCATGCCCAGGGCTGTTGAAGATTTCTTGGATA
Source organism: uncultured Ruminiclostridium sp. (assembly GCA_964450305.1). Taxonomy (GTDB): domain Bacteria; phylum Bacillota; class Clostridia; order DSM-8532; family DSM-8532; genus JAAYJG01. Next base: position 59,880 of record CAYVFB010000007.1, on the reverse strand, counting down.
CCCCGAGGAACGGGCATATACCCAAAAACTTGGACAAAACAAAGTTTTCAACTAAAATCGCCGATATCGCAATCAAAATGATTTCCTTCATGCCGGATCACCTCCATCGATACCGTTGCTGCAGCCGGGACAATTCATGCCGCAGCCCGACGCAATTTCCTTGTTTCTGATCTTCAAAGAGGAAAACTTGTTCATGGCTGCAATAATAAAACCAAAGGCCAGGAAGCCTCCTGGCGGCAGGATCATCAGAACGGCTGGATCAAACAGGTTCTTTGTTAGTGTAATGCCCATCCATGTGCCTGAACCCAGGATTTCGCGGATGGAGCCCATGATCAACAGCGCGATGGTAAAGCCTGCACCCATGCCCAGAGCGTCGAGGATGGACATTCCTACGGAATTTTTACAGGCAAACATCTCTGCCCGGGCTAATATGATACAGTTTACAACGATAAGAGGGATATAAATGCCCAGTTCTTTATATATATCCGGTGCAAAAGCCTGCAGCAGCATCTGGACAATCGTTGTAAACCCCGCGATAACCGTTATGAAGACTGGAATTCTAACCTTGTCCGGAACAATTTTTCGGATCAGGGATATGACGATGTTGGACCCAAGAAGCACGAAGGTAGCGGCAATACCCATACCAATCGCGTTCTTTGCCATTGTCGTCACCGCCAGCGTGGGGCATGTACCCAATACAAGCCTTAATACAGGGTTCTCCTTAAAAAAGCCATTTGTTAAGGTCGGCAGAGATTTTGATTTTGCTTTGGCCATATCAGTCTCCCCCCTTTACAGTTTTCACAGCGTCAAGAGCTGCCTGAACACCTCTGGTAATACCGCGTGAAGAAATGGTCGCTCCGGAAACAGCCTGCACCTCGTTGTTGGCTTTTGGCTGCTGCTTCACGACAACCAGCGCGTTTTGGGAAATGTCACTCAGGGTGATGGCGCTGAGCTGACTGATAAAATCCCCGCCTGTGGCTTTTGAGCCAAGACCGGGGGTTTCATTGTTACTGCCAATGACAATGCCGGTGATGACACCTTCCATATTCACACCCACCGTCATGCTGATGGCACCGCCATACCCCTTTGAGACAACCTCAACGACATAGCCCACAGGGTCGTCTCCTGCATAACCGGTATAAATATCTTTCACTTCCTCAGCAATACCCTTCTGCTGAACCTGCTCAAATGTCTTTGCTTCCTTTAGAACCTGGCGGCGGAATTCTTCCTGCTGAAGCAGTGTGTTTTGCTGTATGGTATCGATGGTTATACTGTTCACGTAGGCCAGCGAGCCTGCAATGACAACACAAACAATGAAAAGCACCAGGGTTGGTTTGATAATGCTATCCCACACGGCGTTCACCTCCAAAGCTGACCGGTACGGTGTAACGGTCTATCAGCGGCGTTACGACATTCATCAGGATGATGGCGAAGGAAACTCCCTCCGCATTGTTGCCATACAGGCGGAACAGCGTGGTTAAAACACCACAGCCAATGGCATAAATCACAGTTCCCTTTTGGGTGATTGGACTGGTCACATAGTCGGTAGCCATAAATACCGCACCCAGCAAAAGCCCGCCGCCCAATACATGATACAGCGGATCGCCGGTAAACATGCCTTCCGGTCCTAATACCCAGGTTAAAATCGCAACTGTTCCGGTAAAGATCACAGGGATTCGCCAGGTGATCACTTTTCGGAAAAGCAGATATGCAAAACCCAATAATATGGCAAAGGCCGAGGTTTCACCGATACAACCGGCGATGTTTCCCCAGAACATGTCCAAATATAAAGCCTTGGTGCCACCCTCCTTTAGAATGCCAAGAGGTGTGGCCGATGTCACCGCGTCGGTGGCTGGATCGATCCAGGCTGTCATTCTGCCGGCCCAGGCTACCACCATCATGACCCTCGCCCCCATGGCCGGGTTCATGAAGTTCTGTCCAAGCCCGCCAAAAAGCTGCTTGATCAATGCCACCGCCAGAACCGCACCGACAATCGCCATCCAGATGGGGATGGTGGGTGGCAGGTTCAGTGCCAGTAATAAACCGGTTACAGCAGCGCTTAAATCAGACACGGTCTGTTCTCTTTTCAACCCAAGCCGCATCAGGTATTCCGAAGCGACAGCCGCAGCCATTGTTACAACAATCACCAGCAATGACCGCAGGCCATAAAACCATACCCCTGCCGCTGCTGCAGGTACAAGGGCGATCAGGACATCACGTATGATACTCTGGGTTGAGACATGATCCCTCAGATGAGGAGACGAGCTGACAAACAATCTGTTTTCCAAAGCCGATTCACCTCAATTCTCTCTGTTTCAACTGAATGTGTCTACATATTTTTAATACCTGATTTCACGCATTCACTCAAAAAACACCGTAGTGAAACCAATACTCAATTCTACTCAATACCTGTCGCCAGGCACACCTTATGCCTTTTTGGCATTCTTGCGCACCTCATCCTTACCCATTCGTATGGACTGAACCAAATACCTTTTAGCCGGACATGCATACGAGCAGCTGCCGCATTCAATGCAGTCCAGCACATGAAACTTGTCAAGCTCGTCATATTTCCCCGCCATTACAAGCCTGTTGATATCGGAGGGTATCAGGTTCATCGGGCAGGCTTCCACACACCGGCCGCAGCGGATACAGGCCGACTCGGAAGGAAGATCCCCTTCACTTTTATCCAGCGCAAGAATTGCGTTTGTGTTTTTAATGACCGAGGTTTCCAGGGAATACTGAGCAATCCCCATCATTGGGCCGCCCATCAGGATTTTGAACGGGCTGGAAGTAAAACCGCCGCAAAAATCGAAGACATCCTTCAGCGAGGTTCCGATAGGCACGAAAACATTTTTGGGTTCCTTCACAACAGGCCCGTCCACGGTCATGCGCTTTGTAACCACTGGAAGGCCTGTTTCAACATAGGCTGCAATATAGGAAACAGTGTTTACGTTTAACACAACACAGCCAACATCGGCAGGAAGCTTTCCCCCCGGCGGAACCTTTCTTCCGGTTGTGGCGTATATCAGCGTTTTTTCAGCACCCTGCGGATATCTTGCAGGAAGAGACATTACTGAAATTCTTTTGTCATTAACAGTTTTTTCAGATAGCAGCTGGATGGCTTTTGGTTTGTTGTCTTCAATGCCAATAATGGCATTGGGAATACCCACCATATCCAGAACAAGCTGAATGCCTTTGAGGATACCGTCGGGGTTTTCCATCAGCTCACGATAGTCGGAGGTGATATAGGGTTCACACTCGGCAGCATTGATGATGAGGAAATCTATTTTGTTTTCTTTCGGGGGGTTCAGCTTCACATGGGTTGGAAACCCTGCACCGCCTAAGCCCACAAGCCCCGAATTTCGTATTGCTTTCAGGAAATCATCCTTCGTATGAATCACCGGCGGAACAACGCTTTCATGAACATCCTGCCTGCCGTCGGCTTCTATCTCCACAGACATCACCGGCTTGCCGCTGGCGTAAAGCATGGGCTCTACGCGGGTAACCATGCCGGATACGCTGGCATGTACCGGTGAAGATACATAGGCGTCCGAGCTTCCGATCACCTGTCCCACCTTCACCGTATCGCCCTTTTTCACTACGGGCGAGCAAGGGGCACCAATGTGCTGAACCATGGGAAGGATGACCCTGGACGGGATGCCGATTGTCACGGTTTTCACTTCGGCGGTATGCTTGCGGTGTGGTGCCTGAACACCTCCGCGAAATATCCAGTTTAACATAGGTTCACCTCATTTCATTTTGACCGGTTCTTTCTGTTTTCTCTCTCTGTATAAATACCGTATTTTGTATTGTTCTGCTATCTTCTACGGGCACTTCCTTCAGTCTGTTTTTCACACGGAAAATGCAAAGCAAACAAAACCACTTTTCCTCATCATGATATCATAGGATAATGGTTTTGTGAATATATTTTTGTTTTTTGTATACAAAATGAAACAGTGAAAGTTATTATCAACAGCCAGCTTCGCTATTTCTCCATTGCTGACAAATCCAATTCGAAGGTCGAGACAACCAGAGGCAGATCATTGATTTCCATCCCTTTAAGGGATTGGGGCAGAAATGAAATATTCAAGGCTGCGGCATTTCTGATCCGGATGGATTGAATCCTTGCCCTCTTCTGGCGGACACGCACTGCCATCCCGCCGAAGGCTTCCGGCTCACAGACTAAAACCTCTCCGGATCCATTGATCCGGAAATCTGTCTTTATGCTTCCTTTAGGAAGATCCGCAGCCATTTGATCGAGCAGATCCAGGGACAGTAAAGTATCCTCAAACATCAGCATCGCACGGGCAAAACAGTCACTTCCATCTGTTCGCGGTACTACATGGTTCAGCTTTGACCACGGCAATACCGACAGGCCGCGAAGGTCTTCAGTCAAGCCTGCCGCTCTGCGCATTCGCCCGGTCATCATCCAGGCATGCTCTGTATCGATCCTGCCCGTGCCGGAAAGCCTTTTTCTGATGGAGGTTGTATTCTGCCAATGTCTTTGAATATCACTTAATTCCCCCTCCATTTCCTGTAGAATTGCATTGACTGCAAAGATTGTTTCTCTTGGAATGTCCCGGCTTAAGCCTCCGGTTTGCAACATTCCGAAAAAATGCGGGCTTGGGCATATCAGTGCCGCAGCTTCCTGATACAGGCTTGAAAGCTTGAAAATCCTTGCGCTGCATGCCATCAGTCCAAGGCTTCGTGCCACATTGTTCAGGCTTTGCAGCCCGGCGTGCAGAAAAGTCATTTCCATCAGGAACATCCGAAGCCATTGTGCCCGTTCAGGTACTTGCACCTCATGAAGCTGTTCAATGGCGCGGGAGAACGCAAATGCCAGCGGAAAGCCATTGAGCGCAGAGGTTCTTTCCAGAACTTCCAGAATATCCTCCGGCTTCCCACCCTCACACAATTCCTCCAGGCCCCTGTAGTTATAGCCTGTGACCAGCTTCGCGTTTTCGATCAGTTCATCTTTCATATCAAGCTGGAACTTGATCGGCTGGGGAAGCAATGGATGAAAAGGGCCCCACTCCATTGTCGAGCAGTTGGAAAGATCCTGTGTTGTGGATTTGGGCTGGAAAGTAACCGGATATCCCTGGGCAATTTCATTTTGCATTTGAGCCCCCTGGGGAAATACCTCCGTCACTGAAGGAACAACACTGTCACAGGGAACAGTGGCTTGTACAGACTCCCACCGGTCTGCCTTTTCAAAGATATACTCCAAAGAAACCTGATCCTTTTCCTGCGTTGCATCCATCATCAGCAATGAATAACCCATGCATTTGAATGCAAACCATTTTCCCTGAAGCACTGAGCTTTGTTCTTCGTTCCAGCTTATACTCATTCTTCCATCCCGCCTTCTTCTTTCTCCAACCCTGCCTCGGACGCCCTCACAACCGCTTCCAGCATTTCATGCATTCCAGGCGCGCAGCCGCGGATCCATGCATCAACCGGCAGAACTTCTTCTGCTGTATAAAGCTTGCCGGCTGCAGTGCGAAACAGGCTGCCCGAACAGGAGCAGGCACCTGCCGCGATCACTGCCTTTGGCTGGGGAATCTGATGATAAATCTTTAATATTTCCTCACGGGATTGTTCATTGATGCACCCGGTAATCAGCAGCGCATCGGCATGCTTAGGGTTTACCGTGATGGTGATGCCTTTGATTTCGGTTTCCAGTGACAGCGCCATGGAAAACTGCAGCGCACAACCTGTACACCCGCCGGCCTGTATGGGCAGCAATGAAATGGAACGGGATTTAAACCTGTCTAACCAACCCATGGTATCGCTCCTCAATTTTCCTGTTTAATCAGGATGGTGTTCTTTTCAACAAAATCAAAACATAAAGCCTTAAAGCCTTTATATCACAAAACCAGCCAGATAAAGTTCATCACCGACATTCCCCCGCCGCATATCAGGGCGTTACGGGCAACCTTTTTCCATTGGGCTTTGGAGACAAAACCGTCCAGCAATAAAAAAACAAAGTAGCCAAACGCCGATATCGCAAAGGACACCCAAGGGTTGAAAGGTAAGAACACAGACACCAGCTTCACCCAAACACCAATTTCCACCCAGTGGGTGATCTGCACCAGAGCAAGGCTCCAACCGCCATATGGAACAGCAAGGGGTGAATCCACAAAGCCTATGCCTTTTCCGGCGATATTGAAATCAAAAAACAGAAGGTTTCCACGGGTTAACATCACCGCTAACATGGCCATAAAAGTGAGAGGAAGCTGCAGCAGCAAACCCTGTCCTCCGGAATATTCAGATATTATTTTCAGGTTCAGGCTTCCAGTAATATGAAACACCGATGCCGCACAAACAAGGCCGGAAAAAGCGCAAATCAGCAACCGGACAATTCCCCTTTGGGCTGCCATGGCTGCGAAAGCTTCCCCATGGTTCCATGCACCTGCCAGCATAAACAGCTCCATCATGACAATGGACGCGTATACCAATACCAAATGACTGCCCATCACCGTAAAATACAGCGCGCAACATGCAAACCAGCAGGAAGCAACCGAGTACCATCGGCAGGCGCAGCCTTCGTTCAGGTCTTTTTTACCTATCAGTTTGATCAACCGATAAACCGGCTGAAAGAACCAGGCCTTGTTATTCCCCGGCGATCGCGATCGGATAAAATTTTCAATGATGTACAAAAAGAAAACAGTGACGATGACCAGTAAAAACCAGATTAACCCTTCAAGCATGATAATGCCACCCCCACAAGCAATGTCGCTGCCGTAATCCAGGCTGCGCGTATCCATAAATGAATGCGAATGCCGGCTGGAAGCCACGAAGTCAGGGAATAATGCATGACTGTTCCTGTGAGATGATCATGGCTTTCCTTCCGGCTGCTTATCGCTGTGAGAATTACCAAAGCTACCAGAACGATCAGGCTGAACCCTAAAAAGAGAATACCACTGTTCAGACCGAACAGGTGGGCAAACCCTGTCAGTTCGGTATATTCTGCGGCCTGTTCAGCAGGAAGTGCCCCTGTTGCAAGCTGCTGATTGTGCAGATAACGGTAAATCGTTCCTGATAAAAGGTTTACTATCGCCGTAAATGCTAAAAAGACAGGCAGAATGAATTTGATAACCCCCGACTTCGCTTGATCTGAGCGGACAGATATTTTTTGTTCCCTGAACAGATCCAGCACCCAGCGAATAATTACAACTGTCATGAATACCAGAGCAGCTGCCGCAACCAGCATACCCACACCAAAGCCGCTCATCACCGGAAGAATAATGAAGCCCACACAAGCACAGGTAAATGGAGGAAGTAAAAACAAAAGCGCCGCTATTGCCTTATATCCATCAAAATTTACCTCCGGGCGATTGGACGACTGTACTTCTGCCTGAGTTTTCCCTGCTTCTTCAGCCCAAATGCAGGTATAGAAGAATGCCAGCGTTAAAGCAGCGGCAACCATATATCCTGTGGAAAAAAATGCACCTTCCAGGCTTGTATATGCACTGATTATCCCCCATCCTGACACAAAAAGCGCCAGATGGGACACAAGCTGTTCATCTTTCCGGGCTAAACCTGCATCATATGCATTGGCAGCCATCAGCAGTGCCCCGATAAAAACAGCGGGGGCCGCCAGCTTGTGGTCCAGATGAAGGAGCAATGGCCGAAATTTCAGAAGAACCGAAAAGGGTATCAGCAATGAGAATAAAAGCATGGACAGCCCCATCATGGGAACAGGCCACAGGAAGCTGCGCTGTGTCATCCATTTCTCAGGAATGAGATTACCCATGGTCAGAACGAAGATTAAAACAAGCACCGACAGCAAGCCTGCTGTTACGCTGTCCCCTGTCAGATCGGAAATGAGCGTGCCTTTGTTCAGGTGAATCAGTATCGAGGCTACCATCCATAATGACAGAACACCCTGTTGAAGAACCGGCACAAAGCTCTTCTTTTTCGGTTCACCAAAAGCTTTGCCTAATAACAGGTTTCCAAGGCAACCCCACTGCGCGAATAAATACAAGCCTGTTATACTTCTTACACACAGCATTCCGGCAAAAGCCGCCATCCAGAAGAAGATCCCGGCATAACCCGCTTTGGTTTGCCTGTTTGAACGCTTAAACAATGGATGTTTTATAATGAGGGGGACCATGATGGCAGCAATAAGGGCGCCTGCTGGAAGCAGCAGCCTTCCTTCGGCTTCGAGCTGCAGGAATGTTGCCGGTTCGTCCGGTGAGATTAGAATTTCCGTCAGAATTAATGCCAGAATTTGAACAAAGATAAGAACAGACAGGCCATACCGCTTGTCCCGGCTCGCGAGCAAAAAAAGAACGGCGGCGGTTGCCAGGGTTAACAGTTTCCAAAAGATCTGGGGAATATTCACCCAATGGTATTCTGCTGGTTGAACCAGCGGATAAAGCGAAACAAGAAAAAACAGAATACCGGAAACAATACCAAGAACCCTGTGTCCCTTCCCCGGAGAAATTAAAACTACTGCAATCATTATCAGCAAAGGACCAAACACAACCAAAGCGGACGATATTGTCATAGCCTGAATTCCTTTCAGGATGATACGGTTACCTGCCCGCCAGCATTGAAATATGGAAGCAGGTTCGTTTCGCTGCTGAGGAACTTGAAACCACAACCAGTATATCTCTTTTTATGTCGATCCTCAACACAAAAAAACAAAGCACGCTTTAAACCGACTTTGCCCTTATCGCCGCCGCCTGAAAAACAATCAGTCCGCAAGCCACTGCAGCATTCAGGGAATTGATTTCACCATACATCGGTATCTTCAATAAAACATCACAGTTTTCCCTGACAAGGCGGCTGATTCCCTCTCCTTCACTGCCAATAACAACAGTCAGCGGACCATGATAATCAAATTGGTCATATATAGTGTTTCCCTGCACATCGGTACCAATGATCCACAGCCCGGCTTCCTTCAGCTGTTCAATCGTTCTGGTCAGGTTTGTCACCCTTGCTATGGGGATATGCTCCGCCGCCCCTGCGGCAACCTTAGCGACCACCGGCGAGAGGCTTGCCGAGCGTCTTTTGGGAAGGATAATGCCATGTACTCCGGCACATTCGGCGGTTCTTATCATGGAACCCAGGTTGTTTGGATCGGTAATGCCATCGAGGATGACAATGAAGGGCGGCTGATTCTTTTCCTTCGCCCTGTCCAGAATATCCTGCACTTCAACATAAGCAAACGGCGCTACATCGGCGATGACACCCTGGTGATTGCGGGTCATGGACATTTGGTCAAGCCTCGTTTTCTCCAGATAGGACACCACGATATCCTGTTGTCTGGCCAGGGCAAATATCTTTGCTAGGACCGTATCTTTCGAGTCTTTCTCCAGATAAATCCTGTTCATCGGATGGTTTGCCTTCAGTGCCTCGAGAATTGTGTTTTTCCCCTCCAGCCTGCCGATGTCCTCGTTGTCTTCCTGATGGGGTTGATGAAGACTTTGCTTATCCTTTTTATCGGTCATTCTTCGTTTCTCCTTCCAGTTCGATGGCTTCAGCCGCCATGCTTAAAAGCTGAAGCAGCCGTTCGTTTCTGCCAAGCAGGTACAAATAACCAATCACGGCTTCAAAGGCGGTGGCGCGACGGTAATCGAGAATATCGGCGTTTTTAGGTATTGTTGCAGACTTTGCGTTCCTTCCGCGCCGAAAAATCGCCTTCTCTTCTTCGTTCAGCTTATCGTGCACCGCGGCGACGATTTTGCTTTGGGCGGCAGCTTTGACATAATTTGTAGCTTTCACATGCAACTTATGTGCCGATTCATTTTTTTGCACAGCCAGGCGGCTTCGGATAAACAAGTCAAACACCGAATCTCCAACGAATGCCAATACCAGCGGATTCATCTGGCTTACCGGCTGTGCAGGGTTTTTCTTTAAAAAATCCATTGTTTCCCGGATCCTTAACGTCTGAATTTTTTGCTTAAGCATTATTTTATGATGCCCCGTCAAATACGATTAAAGTAATATGACGGGTTTTACATTTAGATTTTACAGGAAGTTTTACCATCAATCAATATAGCACGATAACTTTTCAGGTGAAGCCTGACTGTCATCACCGTAACGCAACCATCCTATGCCATGTTCAGTCTCTCATCCTGTAACGCTCAGTACAGCTGATCCCTGAATAATGTACAAACAATTTCACTGGTTTTGTCGTAATTCTGTTTAATTTGTCACTTGTGCACAGCGGGGCAAAAACTTTATAATAGATACGTACACTGATACTTTTTAACATACTTTTACCTCCTTTCTTTTATTGTTATAAAAGAATTTCTAATGCGCGGAGCACAATGCTCCGATTTTTTTTACCCGGAACCCATTCTTGAGTTATTCCTTGATCTATAGTATATTTTTATAGTATACGAAAAAGTTTAAATGGTATTTTTACGTTGCCTGCTCTGTTGGGTTTCAACCGATGCAGGCTTCATGATGATAAAGGGATAGAGATGAAAAAAACAAATGCCGTTGAAATGAAGAAAATTATGGTGAAGGACACTGCCCTTTTCTTACCCGCAAAAATTATCGAAGGCCTGATTGGGCTTGCGACCATCACCTTATACACGAAGTTTTTTGTTCCCGAGATATATGGCTATTACGGGTTTATCACCACCACCGTCAACATTATGTCTTTTCTGCTTTTGGGTTGGTTGATCCAATCCGTTTACCGATATGTAAACTCCTTTGATGGCGGTAAAAAGCAGGTTCTGTTTTATTCCACATCCTTCACTTTATGGTGTTCGATCAACGGGGTTATCCTGATACTTGGATTACTGGGTGTTCTCTTTATCGGCAAAGGGAATGAACCCTGGGTAACACAGTTGTATGTTCTTAGTTTGCTGATGTTTATCACATACAACACCATGCAGATTTTTACCTCTTTGCTCTCAGCTACCAGAAGAACAAAGCTGCTGCTGTTCACCTCTATTTTTTCTGTTGCGGCCAAGCTTTTGTTCACTGTTTTTTTTGTGTATCAATACAAAACAAATACTTTTACCCCTGCCGCCGCAGTACTGAGCAATGTCCTTGTTGATACATTCATCATTGTGCTGATCGGGTTGCGCCTGAAAATAACCCGCTACATTCGCTTTTCATTTTTCTCGTCGAAGGTATTGAAGAAATTTTTTGCCTATGGAATGCCGTTGGTGCTGGTGAACATTACCAACAGCCTTTTAAGCCTGTCAGACAGATATGTGATTACCTCTTTCGCCGGGGCCGAGCAGTTGGGGGTTTACCATGCGAACTACACCATTTCTTCCACCCTTTTTACGCTGATTCTTTCGGCTGTGATGCGCGGCGTTTTCCCCATTATTCTTCGCAATTGGCGTCAAAACACAAAGGAACAGACCGAGCATCTGTTATCTCAGGCTGTCCGGTATTATTTGATGATATCGCTTCCGGCTTTATTTGGTTTAAGCATGCTGTCCAAAACTGTATCCTCGGTTTTCCTGGATCCGGCCTATTTTGAAGACGGTTTTGTGATCATCTGGGTTGCGGCGGGTATGTTTTTCTTTGGATTGGCCGAGTACAGCAACAAAGCCTGGGAGTTGAACCAAAAAACAAAACCGCTTTTCTTTAACTCCTTGATTAGTTCACTGGTAAATGTGTTGATAAACCTTCTGCTGGTACCGGTTTATGGCTATCGGGTTGCGGCCATCAGCACCGCGCTTGCATACTTCTTATACCTGATGCTGTCCCTTTTGAGAGGCAGGAAAATCTTAAGAATAAAGTTCAATGTGATAAGCGTTGCAAAAATATTATTCAGCTGCATCCTGATGAGTGTGGTCGTAACCCTGCTGCTTCGAAGCTTCTCTGTATCGGTTCCAATACTTGTGTTGATAGTCCTCATTGGTTGTGCGGTCTATCTTGCCAGCCTTTTTGTGTTGAAAGAGCTCCAGTCCGAAATCAATGCTTTCATGAACTGGATAAAAAAGAAAGAGACATAGGGGACCTGTCCCTTATGCCCTCGTGCTTACTGGGACAAGGTACCTGTCCCCTCTGTCCCGATTGCAAACTCGCGTTTTGAATACCGTGTTTTTCCAGAGGCTGAAGGGGGAATACTGCCAACATATTCTACATGGATGTTTACTTTTCCCATTGTACTTTGAATGGCATCAATGTACCGATCCATCTCCGCTTGCTGAAAACCACTGCTTTTAACAACTTTCAATGTAATGTTTTCCCTTGAATGCTGAATGATTTGAAACTGCTGAATGCTGGGATAACTGCGCGCAAGGTTGGCAAAGTACACCCCATGAACATAGCTTCCGTTTTCAGCAATAAAGATATCGTCTTCACGGCCTTCAATTTTGTCCAGAACGGGAAGGGTTCTTCCGCATGCACATTTTTCTTCGGACAGGGCTGCAATGTCACCAATTTGATATCGCAGCCTGGGCATTGAGAAATTGTTCAAATCGGTAATCACAACAAGGCCGCTCTTTCCTGCTTCAACGGGTTTTTTCGTCGCGATGTCGACAATTTCAACAATCATGTTTTCAATGGAAACATGCATCCTGCCCTGGGGACATTCATAGGCAATAATTCCCGCATCCCTGGCACCATATTCATTGATCACCTTGCTTGTGAAAGCCTTTTCAATAACGACCCTCTGATAGTCATGCAGGGTTTCTGAGGTTGAGATGATCGCCCTGGGAGGGTGTTCAATTTTTATATTATTCTGAAGAATGTGTTGCGCAAACAGATACAAGGCTGAAGCATAACCATAGAAATATTTCGGCCTGGTCCTGTTCAAGACACCAACATACTGCTGCAGCGCTTCAGGGCTTAAGTTGTATGCTGAAACAAATATGGTGTTTTTCAATATACGCTCTTTCATATGGTAGAGAAGCTTTTTATGCTGACTCATCTCCAGCGGGTTTCCCCAAACCATCAGGCATCTGTCGCCAATGTTGATATCCCACCAGGAAAGTGCCCTCCACCTCACCGACTCGGAGCTTTCAGCCGTTGGCCTGTCAATATAAAACCTGACCGGCTGGCCTGTAGATCCGCCCGAGCGATTGGGGATCAGCTTCGACCTGTCTGCAATTGAACTTATCAGCTGTTCCTGGTTATCATTCACAACCTGCTTGGTCAGCACCGGAAACTGTGCCAAAGCTTCCACCGGATCCTTTTCAATCAGCGGTATCAGGTTCTGAAAACCTTGGTATGCCGGTACATGCTGAACACAGTGGAGTAACAATTTCCCCAACTTCTCCTTTTGAAGCTGAACCAGCTGTTCCTGTGGAAGGTATTGCGTTTTTTCAAAATGGCTGATATAGCTTAAGGTTTGATTTCCTTTGACCAGACGCAAAACCGGGAATAGAATTTTTCTGATTGCCAATGCGATGATATCCATAAGGCCCTCTCCCCTGAACAACAGATAGCGCAGCTGTTTATGCAAGCATTAATTTTTCAAGCAATAAAGGCTCGATGTATGCACCGTCTTTATAAGCCCGCATATTTCCGCCTGAGATCTCATCGATGAGAACGATCTGCCCCTCTTTTCCAACACGACCAAACTCAAGCTTAATATCATAAAGCTCTATGCCCTTTTTAGCCAATTCCTCCTGAACAACCTTGGAGATCTTCCTGGTCAGATCCTTAAGAATCGCATATTCGCCTTTTGACAGTATCCCAAGCATTTCAAGAGCATCATCATTGATGGGAGGATCCTGACGTACATCATCCTTAAGGGTTACCTCCACGAATGCATCCAACGGCTGTCCTTCTTTGGCATAACGGCCGTAACGGCGAAGGAAGCTTCCAACAGCCCTGAAGCGGCAAATCACTTCCAGGCCTTTACCAAATACAGTGGCTGGTTTTACTGTCATGGTAGCAGCCTCAATATTTGCACTGATATAATGTGTGGGAATACCTTTTTCCTTTAGCTTCTCAAAAAACAATTTTGTCAGTTTCAACCCCGCTCTTCCGGCACCGTCGATTGTAAGCCCGACAGTATTTGCCCCCGGATCAAACACACCGTTTTCACCAGTTACATCATCTTTAAACTTGAGTAAATAGCTTCCGTCTTCCAAATCATATACATCTTTGGTTTTGCCCGTATAGACTATTTTCATCTTTCATTTCTCCTCAAAAAAAATTGATTACATGATTTTTTGCTGCAAGCACTCGAATATTATCGTATGCTGCATACGGAATGCGGTATCCCAATACGATTTCAGCATACCACTTCACCCATATTCATTTCTGAAAAAATCAGCAAACAGTCATGTAACATTAAAAAAATATTACATTATGAGCGGTTTGTCAATGATTTATTCAAGCCTGTTCCTCTGAAGAAATGGCTGTACCACCTGGCAGTTGGACGTTTCGAGATTGCTGTAAAAATGTCCTGTTTAAAACATTTATGCTTTGAAGACTGAAAGGGTAAAATTTGATCGATGTAAAGGGTGTAACTTTTTTTGGGGTCTCGGTCAGTTCCCATGACGCATGTACCCACTTCATGGGAGGGTGTCAAACCCCCGTCCCTTTGACACCATCATATATATGTATCTACCTTTTTCCCAAAGTGACCTTCGAAGAACTTGTTCATCTTATCCATAAAATAATCCGGTTTTGGGGCTTCGCCTTTCGTTACGGTTGTGGTTTTGCCACCTGAAGCATAAGTTCTGCCACATTCCGGACAGGTGTCGAAATAGACTTGTACCGATTGGGAAACCACTCTTCTGCTGTCTCTTGACGCACTGGCCTGCTCGCTGGAAACATGCTCCTGCTCATGGGAGGAGACCGCTGAAAAGGATGCTTCGGGTGAAACATTGGTTGGGGTTTTAAACGATACTCCGGGATCATCTGACCCGTCAATGTATTTCCTGCTGGCACAGGTTTGACATTCCGATATTCCATTCGATTTTTGGAGATTAGCCGGTTCAAGCTTTTTATCTATTTCAGCAGGATCTTTCTTACCAGCAGTAATAGCAGGTTCCCTCAGTGAACCTGCCTGTTGGTTGCTGTTCATATAAATGGAGTAATTGCTTATGCTTCGTCCCTGAAAGCCCGGAATAAACATATTATTCTCTCCCCAAGACCCATAGGCATATATATATTTACCCATTTGGGGACGTAAATAACGGGTATTATTCGTGGAATGTTGCCCCCCATGTGCAGATGACACAAGGGTGGGGACAGAGGAGGCAGGTTTCTTTTCTCTTAATTCTGGGACAAAGGGACCTGTCCCCTTTGTCCTTATGTACCCACTTCATGGAGGGTGTCATACCCCCGTCCCCTTGACACTGCTGGTTCTTAATAATTCTTAATAATTATCCTCTTACAATTTCATGATTTCCTTCTATACTCTAAGGTGGGAGAAATCTAGAAATAAGGCTGTAATGCCTTATTCAAGGTTTTCATCATTTTGAAAAGGGAAGGAACGCGATGGATTTTATCACCTTTGACAACGTAGAGAGGGAATATCATGTTGGCGGCAGCGTGATCAAAGCGGTCGACGGCATTAGCTTCGGCATTCGGAAAGGAACCGTCAATGTGGTATTGGGGCAAAGCGGCGCCGGGAAAACCACAGTTTTGAATTTGCTTGGGGGCATGGACTCCCCCACAAAAGGGCGTATCCTGGTTGGTGATCAGGAAATTTCGGATATGTCGGAGTATGAGTTGACCACCTTCAGGCGGAATAAAATTGGCTTTGTCTTTCAGTTTTATAACCTGGTGCCCAACCTGACCGTTCTGGAAAATGTACAGCTTGCAAAGGAAATCTGTGAAGACCCTCTGGATTCAAAGGAAATGCTGGCAAAGGTAGGCCTGGAAAACAGGCTGGACAACTTCCCCAGTCAGATTTCGGGCGGAGAACAGCAACGAGTCTCCATTGCGAGAGCCCTGGCCAAAAACCCGGAGATTGTATTGTGTGATGAGCCTACCGGAGCACTGGATTCAACCACCGGGCGCAAGGTTCTGAAGCTGATCTGCGACTCGGCGGGCAGCATGGGAAAAACCGTGATTATTGTTACCCATAACGCTTTGATTGCGGAGATGGCCAATACCGTGATCCGCATGAAGGACGGCAAAATCTCCGGGATTATGCACAACGATACCCCAAAGGACGCAGAGGAAATCATATGGTAAGGGGTTCACTTTTCAGAAAATCCATCAGGGACATGCGAAACGCCAAGGCCCAGTTTATATCCATCTTTATTATGGCTGCAGTTTCTGTGACCATTGTCACCGGTCTCGACAGCGTATGGAAAACAATCGAGGATAATTCCGGCACCATGTATGCCGCAACCAACATCTCTGATATGTGGGTCTATGTTACAAACCCCACCGAAAAGCAAATGTGGAGCATTGACAGGCTTCAGGGGATCGAGTACGTTGAAAAACGTTTTACACTCAATGCCATCTGTGATCTGGCAAACCGCCCGTCGCTGAAGGTTTATACCGTCTCCAGCCAAAGCGTACTGGATCGTCCCATCCTGTATCAGGGCAAGCTGAAAAGCAAAAGCGGAGCCATCCTCGATGAAGAATTTGCTAAGGAGCACGGGCTTGGCATTGATGATAAAATCAGAATAAAGCTCAATGGCAAATGGACCAGTTTTAGTATAGAGGGGCTGGCTTTAAGCAGTGAACACATCTTTTCCATAAAGGGCAACACCTCGATCGTACCGGATTCGCGCAAATATGGGTTTATCATTATCGATGAAGACATCCTCAAGGGCATTTATGGAATAAAAATATTCAATCATCTCTGCGTCCGGTTGTCCACTGGGGCGGAGATCTCAGTTGTAAAAAAAGAAATGAGCCGGATATTCGGGGATGACCTGGTTGGAACCATTGCCATCGGTGAAGACAGCAGTACGAACAATGTCTATGCGTTTATCAACCAGTTCCGAACCCTGGCTTCCGTGTTCCCATTGATGTTCTTTTTAGTGACAGCGCTGATCACACAGAGCACCATGTTCAGAATGGTGGAAAACCAAAGACCACAGATAGGCATCCTGAAGGCCCTGGGCTATTCAAAAGCCAGGATTTTGTGGCATTACACCTCTTATGGTGTTTATATGGGAGGCCTTGGAGCGCTTGTAGGGTTTCTGATTGGTCCCATTTTCTTCACCAGTTTGTTAATCCCATGGTTAAAGCTGAGCCTTTTCAACTACCAAATTTCGATTAACTATGTGAACTTGATTTATAGCCTGGCATTGATCCTGGTTTGTACGGGAGGGATTAGTCTGTATGCAGGCCTGAAGCTGCTGAAAGATACCCCTGCGCTGTTGCTGCGCGAAAAGCCTCCGAAGAAGGGAAGCCATATCTTTGTGGAATATTTGCCCTGGCTTTGGAATCGGATGCGATTCAGTCGAAAGCTGATCGCGCGCAATACTCTAAAGAACAAAATGCGGCTTCTGATGAGTGTTCTTGGGATTACAGGGTGTACAGGGCTTGTTGTGGCTGCCTTCACTCTGAGCAGCATGGTCGATGGAATCGCGGACTATACTTATAATGTGACTTACTCTTATGATCACAAAATCATCCTGGACAAGAAGGCCGATTCCCGTTATATCCACAATAAGAGGCTTGAAGGAACCGTTGTGCAGCTCAAGGAAACATCGGTCGAGGTCATCCGTCCCAGTGGCAAAAGAACCATGGAGCAACTAACCATTTCTCCACAGCACAACCCGCTGGTTCATTTGCAGGATGTGGACGGGAACACAGTATTGCTTGCTGCCGACGGCCTGACCATCACCAGAAAGCTTTCCCAGACACTGGGCGTCAAAGTGGGAGATATCCTCGAACTGAAGAGTACGGATAAGGGCTATATCAAGGTGCCGATCCGGCAGACTATCTATATGGCCAGCGGGCAAGGGATGTTTATGACAGACGCATATTATGAATCCATCGGAGAAACCTTTAAACCCTCTACTCTCCTTGTAAAATGGAACCAACAACCGGACGAGGCCTTTCTTGCGGGAGATTATGTGGATGAGTATGTGGATAGAAAAAACCAAATTGCAGATACCAGGGGCACTACACAGGTCGTGTATATTGCGGCAGTTATATTGATTATTTTGGGAGCTATCCTGGCATTTGTGGTTCTGTATAACAGCAGTATCCTGAATTTCTCCGAGCGCATTCGGGATCTGGCCACCCTAAAGGTGTTGGGCTTTTACCCCAATGAGATCAGCGCCCTTGTACTCACCGAAAACATCCTTTCGGTTGTGTTGGGCTCCATCTTCGGAATGCCTTTGGGTAAGTTTATTGCCACGGTTGCTGGCAACGGCATGAACAATCAGTTGGATCTGCTCAACCGGGTTACTTTGACCACTGCCGCGCTTTCATGGGCAATTACTTTGGTTTTTGCGCTGATCAACAACGGCATTGTGGCTCGAAAAATGAAGAATTTAGATATGCTTGAGTCTTTAAAGAGTGTCGAGTGAGCTATTAAGCCAAAGCTGAACATCAAGCATTTAACCAAATTAATATACAATAATCTTGGGTCAGGAAATGAATCAATGATGGAGGGACGCATATGGCAAAATCAAAATCAAAAAAGAGAAAGTGGATCCTGATACCGGTTGTGATTGTGCTTGCACTTGTAGTGGCAGGGGCAATTCGATATAATGAGATACAACAAAGCAGGAACAATAGCACAGAACCGGTGTTATCACAGCCAACACAGCCTGATACCATGGTGGCCTGGGGTGAGGTAACCTATGAGAAGGCATACGATATCATCATCGACTTTCCAACCTTCGTCACCAATGTGAAAGTAAAGGAAGGGGACCGTGTATCTCTGGGGCAGGAAATGGCAGACCTGGACATGTCGGAATATCTGAGAAACATTGACAAGCTGGAGGAACAGCTTGCCGCCGGAAAAGCGGGGCTTGAGAACACCAGTCAGGATACCGCGGCTCTTGCGGCAGATATTGCCCAGCTGGAAAAGGACATTGAAACCAAAACCGAGGAATACACTCAGGAAACCAATTCAGACTTAAAAATTCTTCAGACAGCCCTGGAGCTGGCAAAAACTGAACTGGATATTGCAAGGCGCGATGTTCAGGAGCATCAGGCACTGTATGCAGCAGGTTCAAGCCCGAAAAATGTGTTGGACCAATATACGGATATTCTCACAAGAAGAGAAACCGCATTGATCGATGTTGAAAACAATATAGAGAAGACAAAGAACGCCTTAAAAACCGAGCTGGACCAGCTGAATCTCGCATTGCAATCCAAACAGTCTCAGCTGAACCAAATTGAAAAATCGAATACGGCCAATACTGCCATACAAAGCAGCAGCGTCAATGTATCCAAGATCGATCTGAAAATGATGAAAAACAAAAGCGACAAGGTATTTTTGAAGGAAAGCTGTATTGTCTCTCATGTAGAAAACGGCATTGTGCAGAACGTTGGGGTCATGAACGGCACCGCTGTAGGAACACAGTATATGCCCACCAGGATATTGCAATTGATAGACATGGACTCTATTGTTGTGAATGCTGAAGTAGAAGAGGAATTTATCAATACAGTCAGCCCGGGCATGACTGTTGAAGTTGTTCCCACTGCAGACAGCAGCCTGTCCATTCCCGGCGAGGTAATCCACATATCGAATCTGGCTGTGGAAAAGGACGGGAAGCGAATTATCAAGGTTCAAGTTAAACCGCAGGATCCCGAATGGAAGCTGAGACCGGGCTATAGCACCGATGTGTATTTTCCCTTAAAATAAGGGTTGTAAAGGGGGTAGAGCCATGGAAAAAATTCTGATCGTTGATGACGATAAGGAGATTGCCCTGCTGATATCGGATACCCTTACCGATGAAGGCTATGAATGCCTGGTTGCCTCCAATGGAGAAAGCACCTTTGCGCTTATCAAAAACAACCCGGACATTTCGTTGATCCTTCTGGACATTATGCTGCCCGACATCGATGGGTTGGAAATCTGCAGGCGGATTCGAAACACCGTTTCCTGCCCCATTTTGTTTGTCACTGCAAAAAATCGCACCTATGATACCATGCTTGGTCTGGAAATGGGTGCCGATGACTACATCGCAAAGCCCTTTGTTACCGAAGAACTGGTTGCGCGGGTGAGGGCTCATTTGCGCAGGGAACAGCGCAGCCTTCATCAGAAGAGCGCCAGCCTTGCCATCGGAAACATTCAGGTCAATCCGGAAAGCTATGAAGTGAAAGTAGACAACAAATCAGTAGAGTTGACCATGAGAGAATTTCAACTGTTGCATTACCTTTTTCGCAATGCCGGAAAGGTGGTTTCAAAGGAGCAGA
This sequence comes from uncultured Ruminiclostridium sp., assembly GCA_964450305.1. Classification (GTDB taxonomy): domain Bacteria; phylum Bacillota; class Clostridia; order DSM-8532; family DSM-8532; genus JAAYJG01. The sequence goes on along the minus strand of CAYVFB010000007.1, from coordinate 39,660 downwards.
TTTTCAACGCCGTGTGGGGCACCGAGTTTGCAGATATCGGCACCGTGGCCGTCAACATCAAGAACCTTCGCGCGAAGCTTGACAAAAAGAATCATTATATTAAGACCGTATGGGGGGTCGGGTACAAGCTTGTGAAAAACCCGGAGAGTGAAAATGAGTATTAGAACAAAGCTTCTGTTGTTTGTCCTGTGCGCGTTCCTTGCGAATATCCTTTTGGTATACGGTTATTATAGCCTTTTTCTTTCCAGGAACATTTCGGATTTCAACAGCAATATACACGAACAGTTACAGGCTGAAACCAACCGCATTTCAAAGGAAATCGACGATCGAGATGATTTTGCTGATGCTTTGCGCACGATTGCGCAGCAAAAGGGTTTCCTCATTGAAGTGAGCGACGAGAATGGCTCACTGGTTTTTCAAAGCGGTGAAGAATTCGAGGCTCATGTGAAAAACAGTGCGGCCAACCTGTTTCACGTTGGGGATAGTGTGTATTTACTGAAGGTTACGCAGACTATGCAATTGAGCAATATCGCTGCTTATGGCATTGCATGGGATATTTTTATTGCCGAATTGCTCATTATTTTTATTATCTTGCTGTTCTCCGCGCTTCCCATCTATTGGGGTTTTGCCAGACCCATCATTTCATTGTATAAAAACATGGCACACTACAAAGACGGGTTCCGGCCTGAAAGGGTGGTGCGTGATGATGAAATCGGGCTATTACAAAATGAATTTGTTACGCTTACCGATACTATTGAAAAGGAAAAGCAAAAGCAGCATATGATTATCGCGTCCATCTCTCACGACATTAAAACACCCCTCACCTCGATCATGGGCTTTGCCGAGCGCATGAAGAAAACCTCCCTTATGCCGGAAAGACACGCGCAGTATGTGGATATCATTTACAACAAATCTGTTTCCATCAAAAACCTCATTGAAGACTTTGACGACTATCTGAACCTTCACATTCACAGTGGGCTGAAGCAGCAACGCATAACTGTCGATAAATTCTGCGCCATATTAAAGGCCGATTATGAAACCGAATTGATGGATAATGGGGTTGATTTTTCTGTCCGTGTCGACTGCCCCGATGAGTTCCTTTTTATCGACGTTTCAAAAATGAGAAGAGTCTTTGGGAACATCATCGACAACAGCTTGAAGCACTTTAAGGATCAACCGCCTTCCATTACTGTTTCTTGCTTCAAACAGCTGGACAAGGTATGTTTTTCTGTTGAGGATAATGGGGTCGGCATTCCTGAGCAGGATCTTCACAAAGTATTCGATCCGTTCTATACCTCTGACAAGGGGCGAACTGTCGCAGGGCTGGGCCTGTCCATCTGCAGGGAAATTGTAGAAGCCTGCGGCGGAAAAATATGGGCAAGTCAGAACAATTCCGGGGGAACCACTATCAATATCAACCTTCCTGCATGACACAAGACATGCCGTAACGGTTCATGCGTGTCAAGGGGACAGCGGGTTACCACTTCGCAGATCACAAAAGTGTCGTTAAGTATACCTTGCTTGGACAACTGGAATCTGATCTCAGTTTAAACAGACCTGAGAAAGAGGGTTTTTTATGGACAAACCAAAGATCTTGCAACACAGTGGAAACGATTTCAGTTATGAATTTCTTGAAGGCACATTACCAGATGTATCTGAAGTGCTTAAAGGGAATACTTATGCCTATGAGTTTTTATTGCAAGCATGGGCACTGCTGAGCGAAATAGATGAACTTCCGCAGGAAAGATATACCATGGAGCTTGGAAATTTAGTGGATTTAGCAGACTCTTTATCTGAATATATAGATAACGATATAATGGACAAATGCTATACATTACTTCATTGTATCCGTCATTTCAAGAAAGCAATCAGCAAAGGTACGATGAATAAAATCCGAAACATTCTGATGAAAGCTGACAGCCATACCTTTATTGAAATTTATTATCGTGGTAATATCCTTTCAGAAAAACTAAACATGTACCTTAACCTGGAAGAGCACGGTGCTTTTGGGATATCTCCGGGGAGCGATATCATCCAAATCCTCGATCACCTGCTGGGAGAACGGCGAAATATCAATGCATTGGATCTGGGCAGTGGAAATGGTTTTTCAACCTTCATTATTTCAAACAGCGTGGAACATGTAACCGGAGTTGAAATGAATTCTGATTTATATGAAGAGAGTATGAACTGCTTATTGGATTTATCGAACTGTCATAAAGTAGATATGAATAGAATCAGTTTCATGCAATCAGATTTTTTCGATATAGACTTCAGTCTCTTTTCGTTCATATATATTTACTGGCCTTTTGATGACAAAGAAAAGAGCTTTTGGGAGAAAGAAACCAGCAGGCGGTTGGAGAATAAAATAATGAAAGAGGCCGTACCATGCACTATTATTGTTGCATTGCTACCAGGGACAGAAGAAAAAGATCTTTTCCCGCAATTAAAGAGTATCCCCCTTAATCTGGACACATTATTGACAGTTGTAAAAGCCTATTGTGTATAATTGAACCTGGGCGTAGCCAGCTTGATGTGTCAAGCATGGTGAAACAAAAGAATCGTCCCCATGTTTCGAATTGAATCCTGATTTCAGATGCGGTATAATGGATTATTCCGGTGATAGAAAAGGCCGGGTATTATTTTGATGTTTCAGGAGTTACGCATGAAGGTATTGCATATCATCGGCGGCGGGGACAGCGGAGGCGCCAAAACCCATGTTCTTTCACTGGTAAATCAGTTGGGGTATCATATCCATGTCAAGCTTATCAGCCTGCGGGCAGGTCAGTTTTCCGATGATGCGGCGGACATGGGCATCGATGTGGAGGTTGTTCGTTCGGGAAATATCATGAAGGATATACGCACGATCACCGATATGGCTTTAGCCGGCGAATATAACATTATCCATACCCACGGCGCGAAAGCGAATATGATCGGAATCTTTGTCAAAAAGAGTTCGGGAATCCCCGTCGTCACAACGGTACACAGTGATTACCGTCTGGACTATCTGCACAGTGTACTGAAAATGTATACCTTTGGTCTTATCAATACCATCGCGCTGCGGATGGTCGATTATTACATCTCTGTTTCCCAGAACTTTAAGGATATGCTGATCAAACGGGGCTTTCCGGCAGATCGCATTCAACCCGTATACAATGGCATTCCTTTTGATGATACCATCAGCCTGCTGCCGCGGGACGAGTTCTTAAGCAAGTACGGTGTAAACCTGGAGCCAGAGGATGTTTCCATTGGTATTCTTGCCCGGCTTCACCCGGTAAAGGGTCATACGGTGTTTCTTGACGCTGCGGCAAAGGTCATCCGGGTATTTCCGAACACAAAATTTCTGATTGCCGGGGATGGTGATGAACTAAAGCATTCTCTTGAAAAACGGGCAGAGCATCTGGGTATCCGGAAGAATGTGTTCTTTCTCGGCATGGTCAACGAACCCTTTTCTTTTCTGGACGTGATCGATATCAATGTGATGGCCTCCTACAGCGAAAGCTTTCCTTATGCCATTCTGGAAGGCGCCCGAATGAAAAAGGCCACTGTCTCCAGCCGGGTCGGAGGCCTCGAAGACCTTTTTGTACAGGGTGAAAACGGTTATCTTTATACCCCGGGTGACAGTGACGCATTGGCTGGTCACCTGCTTACACTGCTGAAGGATCCAGTTCACCGAGAACAGATCGGGGAAAAACTTTTTGAAACCGCCCGGGATCATTTTTCGCTGAAATCCATGACACAAACCCAGCTGAATATCTATCACACCATTCTTTCCCGGGAAGAGCGGTACCTGAAAGATGGCAAGACACATGACATCGTCATCCTGGGCTACTATGGTTTCCGTAACAGCGGTGATGATGCCATTTTGAAATCTTTTATCGATCACCTGCAAGCCAACCATAAGGGCCTTTCCACCGTCGTAATGTCCAACGACCCCGCCGAAACACGCAGAGTATACAGGGTTCAGTCCGTTCATCGTTTTAACCTTTTTATAATTCCCGCACTGCTGGCCGGCACACGGGTATTTATTGCAGGCGGAGGGACGCTCATTCAGGATGACACCAGCAGCCGTTCGCTTTGGTATTACCTTTACATGCTTCATCTGGCTGTCAAAAAGGGTGCCCATGCGGTGCTTCTGGCCAACGGTCTTGGGCCGCTAACCCGGAAGAAGAACCGCAAGGTTGCTTCACGGATATTAAACCGACTGGAAGCAATCACCCTGCGAGATCCGAACGCGTTTGAAGAGCTGAAATCATTGGAAGTCACCAAGCCCGTAACCCGGGTAACAGCAGATCCGGCTTTGGCGCTGAAACCCTGCGGCCCGCAAAAAGGGGCAGATATTCTGAAAGAGGCCGGCGTGCCCACCACAGAAAAGCTTTTTGCGTTATGTTTACGCAGGTGGAAAAAAGTGAAGCATTCAGAAAAAATACTGGCAGCCTATGCAGACAAAATTGTTTCCGATTTTAAGGCTGTCCCCGTATTTTTTGCAATGCAGCATCCGGAAGATGTTCGATACGCAAAAAGGGTGCTGATGAACATGAAGCATAAAGGTTATATTTTAACAGAAAGATATACGGTGGATGAAACCCTTTCAATCCTGGGCAATGTATCCATGGTGATTGGCATGCGCTTACACTCTCTGATCTATGCTTTGAATCTGGGCATTCCCATGGTGGGGCTTGCTTATCAGCCGAAAATTGACTATTTTATGCAGTCCATTCAACAGCCCTTTGTTCCCTGGAATGATAAATTCTCGATGGAGGATTTGCTGTGCAAAACCCATGAGGTTTGGGCAAATGCAAATGAAATAAGCCTTGAACTGGCCAACATGAAGCCCTTGCTGGAAAAGAAGGTAAAGGAAGCCATGGATCTGACCCTGTCCTTCCTCCCATAAGATTTACACAGGGGACAGGTTCCTTTGTAAATCTTATGTCCGCTTTATACCGAAAGCTTTACACCGTATAGGGCACACATACCACGGGGGGACAGGTCCCTTGGCAAATGTTATGTCTACTTCATGTGACAGGCATTACACCAGGCTGGGCCCTGATTCCCTGGCAAACTTATGTCTACTTTCGCACAACCTCACAGGTTTCTATATAAAGCTTTCGTAAGCTTTAGTCACAGGCGGGGCTCTTCTTTGACAGATTTAAATAACTATATAAGGGAGAAGCTGTTGTGAACTTCCCCCTTGACAAAGCAAATAATTGAATATGACAGTCATGCCTTATAGGGCATCACTGTGTTTACTTGCGGCAATAATCCCGGTCTCTTGCCGCGATAATTTATGACATGGTTCTCCTATGGTAGATCTGGATCTCTGCCAGTTTTAATTCGGTAGACATAAGATTTACAGAGGAACCTGTCCCTGCTGTAAATCCCGGGTGACAGGCTGCCCGTATGCCAGGAACATCACAATACCTGCTGACATCCAGAAATAGGATGATATCAAGGGAATCTCAAGCATGTTTTCGGTGACATTGAATATAATCACACCAACAAGCCCGGCCAGAATGCCAATGGCCCAATCTTTCTGTGCATGATCCTGTATTTTAGCCACAGCCCGGGAGCACCAGGCAATTAAGCTGTAAATGAGCATCAGTAAGGCCGATATACCGAATATCCCCATTTCCACTGCTGTTTTTAAATAATAATTGTCCAGGGACGGGCTGTTGTTCAGCTTATGGCTTAATGCCACCGAACCACCATATTGGCCGAGCCCCATTCCGGTCCAGAAATTCTGCCCGAACATTTCCAGGGCTTCTGTCCAGCGCAATATCCTGCCGCCCTTCATGCTGGATGCAATATAATCGGGAGAAAGCAAATACAGAATGCGGCTGGAAACCGATGGAAGAAAGAACATACAAAAGACGAATAATGCCACAACCCCCAGTAAAGCCGGGAGAAGAAGCTTTTTGTTCTTAAACCATACATATACAATCAAGGAAATACCAAATACAATCCAACCCTGACGAGCCATGGTAAACAAAAGGCACAGGCTCATAATTGCAGCGGCGCCAGCATAATAAACCTTCCTGGGCTTGCTTTTATCCCCCATGAACAAACCCACGGCGGTGGGAATCAGCAGCGTCAGATAACCGGCAAGCATATTCGGGGTTGTAAAGATGGAAAACACGCGGGTGCGCACATAACCCTCTTTCAAATCGGTCCAATGGGCGGGTACGTTCACTGCAATGGCAAACTGATAAACCCCGTATAACGCAACCAGAAAGCCCGAAAGCACGAGGATGTTCAAAAGCCTTTTTGCACCCTCGGGGCTTCTGAGCAGCTGGGTCACCACAAAGAACCACAGCATGTATTGGATGACAACCCGAAGCCCTTCAATTCCGATGGTCAAATTCGGAGCTGCTGCAAACAGAAGCACCAACCCTACGCCAATAAAAAGGATTAATGAAATATCCAGCGGAGTTTTGCGCAGCGGTTTTTCCTGACGGTGCCGCAGCCATTTATAAAACCATATCCCAAAGCACGCGAGCATAGCAAGTTCATCCCAATAGGATGAGATCGCCGGGGAAGAAGATTTCGCCGTTATGAAATCAAAATATGCATTTTTCCCAAATAGGGAAAGCAGTTGAGAAATTGGCTTCCCCAGAACCTGCCGCAATAAAAATTCAAAAGCGGTATACAGCGCTACAATGAGGGTTGCCTTTTCATAATCCATGAACAGAACGGCAGCGGCAACAGCCAGCGTAATCACAGCCAAAAGCGGTATAACGCTCAGCCCGGATGCCAGTACACCCAAAAGCAGTATTGCTGTAAAAAGGAGTATCCATTTCACTTTATTCATCACTGCACCTTATTCCAATATTATAGTATACAGCCTGTATGCCAGGCTGTTTTTCCACATGGCTTTTCGTTTTTCCCTGTCTATCAGGGCAACACCTGAAAAGATAAACAACAAGCCTAGCAGGAACACATCCCTTATCATCAGCTTTCCCTGAAAAATTCTACCGGCGAGATAGCCTATCCCGAAAACCGGAAAAGCCAGCGCAAACAGTTTTTCCTTCGAAGCCTTTGCCGCCATACGGAAGACCTTGACGATAATGCTTGTTTCAGACCAGGCTTCAATCGCCTTTGAAAGCTTCACAAGCCATCGATCCAATACCTTTAATATCCTGCGCAGAAAGCTGAAAACCCGGGAGTTATGAAAGGCGCTCTCACGTGCCATGGTATTTTTCACCCATTTGCCCGGAAGGCTATTTCTGCAGGCTTCAGCAAGAAAGGCCAAAAGCTTTTTCAAGCCGCTGTCCTGATAGAAGACGAACAGCCTGTAAATCATACGATATACAAGGCTTTCCTTTAAATACTTCACCAGAAACCACTCCTATTCTTCAACCTTGATGATCACTGCCGGAATCTCAACCGTGGTTGTTTTTAATGTGACGTTTTTACCAACGGTCGCATGGGTTTGTCCATAATAGATCATCGGGTCATTGGGATCGATTGGATCGTCGATGATTTTTATGGTTACAAAGATATCCTTCATCTCCGGATGCGGTGCTGACACGATGGTTCCATCAGGCATCGGAACGTTTATTTTTGTGGGTTCGGTTTTGATATCTGTAATTTCCAGGTTTGTAAACGCATTGCCGAAATACAGCTTGTCACCTATCTTGATGGCGTCTACAACCTCCTGCCGGTTTTCCCTGCAAAGAATGGTTACATAATAGTCCTTTGTTGGTAACTCGGCCACAGGGCTGCCCTCCCTTTTCATGTAGAGCAGCGCCCCGACCGCAAGTGCCGCAATAACGAGCAGCAGGGCCAGGTCAATGATGTTGATGATTCCGAATAGCTTTCCCTTTTCATTGATAATTTTCATGGTTGAAGCATCCTTTCCTTTTAATACTTTCCATATGACACGCCGGTCTCCTGTATCTTTAATAACCGGTGGGTTCCTTTCTCATGTAAGACCATTGATACGCTTAAAATGTTACAGTGAACCAAATAAAAACAAATATTTGATAATTTGCACAGCTTTATTTCCCAGCGTTGTTTTGACAAATCCCATTAAAAACCGCAGCCAGCTTTTTCGTTAATTCTTTCCTTTCATATTGAGCAATTTTGCTTTGATCAGGTTGAAACAGCTGCTTCCCCTGCCGCCAGTTTTCAACCATCGACAGAATATGTTCTGCTGTTGCGGTTACATCATCGCAATGGGCTACGAAGCCAGTTTTTGTTTCGTGGATTAGGCTGGCTGCAGCGCCCTTTGAAGGGATTGAAGCAAGAATCGGCTTGCCGGTATTGATATATTCCATCAGTTTTCCGGTGTAAATCGCTTCGGTATCCTCCCCAAGAAGGAGCAGCACCGCATCAGACCACAACAGATTCTGTATGCTTTCAAGATGTGGCATGTAGGGCAGAACCTCCACCACCTGTCCGAGCTGATGCTCCATGGCCATCCCCTCGAGCAGATCGGGCTTGTAATTGCCTATAAAACGCAGGCAAATGTCACCGGGCTGAATGCGGCCTTCGCGAATAAGCCCCGACACTGCCTGAAAAACCGTTTTGGGGCTGGTGCTCCCGTAAATCAGCCCTGTATAGGTGATTGTAAACCGGTCATTTATCCTCGCTGGCTCCAGGCCGGCAAAATCCTCAAGGTCAAACCCATTGGGTATGACATGAATTTTATCCTTCACCCAGGGATAATCCCGCACTGAATTATCGCGCATGAATGGGGTGTTGATCACGATGGCGTCGGCCATTTGAAAGGCCTGCCTTTCCATCTCTTTCTCTCGCCGGATTCTGGCGGGAGGATAACCATATGCCTTTACGAATGTGTTGTTGGTCCATTCATCCCGCAGATCTATCACCCACGGAAGGGAAGGCAGTGCTTTTTTCACTTCCATTACCAGAAGGTGCGTGCTAAATGGCTGCGAAGACGAGTAAAGCATGTCATAATCACCGGTTTTGGCTGTATGGATGGCTTGTTTGCGCGCAAACATCTGCCAAAGGCGTTCTCCGTCGGGAATCAGTATTTTTCGCCGTATATATTTCCCGGCAAGATTCAATGGAAATGGCCATTCGGACAGATCCCACGCCGCACTTCGGAAAACTGGCGTGTCTTGGGGGATATCATTGCCCAATGTACTGTCTGTCAGTTGAACTTTTTTAGCCTGGCGGGTAAAGACATGACCTTTCCAACCGAACTCAGGCAGATATTTAATAAATTTCACCGTGCGCTGTACACCTGATCCTCCGATAGGCGGAAACTGGTGCGCAATCATCAGGACCTTTTTCATATTCACCATCCATGTGTCTTCTCTGGGAAAATCTCATTTTCAAAGCTGCAGGGTGTCTTCACTAAAAACACTGCTATTCAACAACCTGTCATTATGTTATACTCAGACAAGAAAATGGATAATCCGTATTTTTAACGGAAGCAGGTTCATTTATACTGCTTGCAGATGCCTTCTCTAGATTGTAGCACAAAACAGATCTGCTTACCACTTTTTTATTAGAGAAGCAAACCTCTTTGAAATGAAACCGGTAGGGATAGGACACTGGTGCTGCGGGGGCACCTTCAATGGTCCTCATTGAACGGTGCGGCAATGCCAAGAATCTTTAACATGGTTTCCTGCTAAGATTCTTCCCTTGATTCAAGGTGACACGGTTACCGGGGCTGGGCAGAAATTTAAATACAAGTGAAAGGATCAGAACACCAACATGCAAAAAAAAGAAAAAACAGAGCAAAAGAAGGGAGTCCTGCTGAACATCATATTTATTGTGATCACGCTGCTGTTGATAGGCATCCCCATATACCTCGTAGTACAGCGTGTTGAAAGCTTCAGCGAACTGAAACAGATATTTTCATCTGCCGAACAAATGCGGGAATTTGTCGAAAGCTTTGGCGCAACTGCGCCGGTTATCTTTTTCCTGCTGCAAACGTTTCAGGTCATCGCCGCGCCTATTCCAGGCAATGTTACAGCCTTGGTCGGCGGGGCCCTGTTCGGTTTTTGGAAAAGCTTTCTGATCACGATTGCCGCCCTGGCTACAGGCTCTTCCATCGCCTTTATGCTGGTGCGGCTTTATGGCAGACCTCTGGTAGAGCGGTTCGTCAAACCGCAGATCATTGACAAATACCTGGACAGTGGTTCCAAGAAATACTCCTTGTATTTGTTCCTGCTCTTTCTGGTGCCGTTCTTCCCCGATGATGCCCTTTGCTTCATTGCCGGGCTGACCGGAATTTCATATAAGGCATTTATCCTGATTGTCATCATTGCCCGCCCGCCCGGACTCGCCTTTTCCAGCCTTGTTGGCTCCGGTGCCATCTCCATCCCCTGGTGGGGATGGACCTTGATCGGAATCGCATCCGCAGCCTTTATCTTTTGTTCGGTGAAATATGGTGAAAAGATTGAGAACTGGCTGATCGGCAAGATAAAAAAGGTTCAGGGATGAGAAAACCAGATTGCGTAAAGTGCGAAGTAATTTTCAGTGGAGTAAGCGCTGCTCATAAATGAATCAATGATTTGGTTCTTTATCTTTCGTTTACCCACATCGACGAAAACATAAAACGGCGGGGATTAGCTCCCCGCCGTATATATTTCACAGAAACAAGTATGTACTTAAGGCATCATAACGGGATCCATCTTGCTGAACTTCAGGAAGAAAATCGGCACCGGAATTCCCAGTATACTAAGAACCGTATACAGGACGGCCTGCTCCGGAACATATTGCTTGTAAAGGTTATAAAATGTTAATAACGTCAGAGCAATAACTGCGAGGTTAATAATAAAACCAATGACCGGGATTTTCCCAAGGATAACGTTTGCGAGCAACGCTACCGGCAAAACGATTTCAAGGCTGGGTATTTCGAAAGTGCTAATTTTTAATGTTTTTACCATTTTCCCAATGAGATAAAACTGAGCAACAGGTATCCATGCCAGCCATGGCATATCCAGCCCTCTTTTTTGAGCCAGCTTGAACAGTGAAAATGCAAAAAAGACGTAAAATGCAACCCCAATGATCACAAGAATCGCTATTACACCTGCCGCAGCAGCTGCAAAAATACCCAAACCATCCATATCCATACGATTAACCTCCTGACTAAAATTAGTAGCTTATCGCTATACTGTTCTAAGTGTATACTATTTTCATCTGTAATTCAATTGTTTTCTTTCACTAACACAAATATCTTAAATGAGTCTTTTATTATCCTGTTCTATCATCGATATCATTAGTTTACGCCACATACCTCCAAAATGTTCTCAATGATTCGGATTTTCTGCGCAGACCTGGTGAAAGGTGTTAAGTTCATAAACAAGCGTTCCGATATATACATTACAGGGAGCATGGATGCTCCTTAAAGAACCAATGGATTGGAGTGGGTAGTATGCCAAGTGAGTTGAAAACAGGGGAGAAAATTCAGGTACATGGCAAAGAAGCAACCGTATTGTGTTGCTGCGGCGATCAGGTTCTCATCCACACATCGTTAAAAAATGTATTATGGGTTTACTTTGAACAGATCGACCTCATTCCGAAAGCAGCTGTATAAGCTGCTTTTTTTGTTTGTAATGGAACGGCTTCTCATTCAGTTATCCAGGTCTAACCATCTTAAACCATCGTAACTGTCCAGAGGGTTGTCTTTTATCAAATGCTCCTAAGGCCCCTGCCTCAGAGCGTATTTTTGCCCTTCAGGCAAAAAACGCGCGTCGGGGGATAAACCGATTTTACCTTCAGTGGCGGGTTTCAATCCCCCACTGAAGGAGGCTGGTCGCAAGCTAAAGCTTGCTGCTCGCCCAAGCAACCAGGCATTTGATAAAATGGCTGGTCGCAAGCTGAAGCTTGCTGCTCGCCCATGCAACCTGGCTCGCGGACCGTTCATAACTGTCAGAGCCAGTTATGAACTAGTTGCACACAAAACGCGCAAATCGGGAGTGTACCGCAGGCTTCAGCCGAGGAACACTCACTCTGAAGGCGCTTTCAGCGCCCGCGTTTTGGCGCACAGTTCGCGCAAGCGTTCATTGAACATGGGTGAAAAGATGTCATCCTGAAGACAGCGAAAGATCTTTTCAAGATGAATGCGAAGATCCTTCACTTCGTTCACAAGGCTGTGCCTGTTTCCCTTTAGATAGTAACAAACTATCCGCATGTTAATGTAATTTTCCACCGGGCTGTTTGCAGCTTGGTTCAGATATGTTATAATGAATCGTTACAGTAAACGCATGTAAAAAATATGGATCGGGCTTTTTCAGCACCACCCCCTGCACAGGCTTCATGGGGCTTAAGCGAAAAGCTGTAGAGTTGCTTGCCTGATTGAATGAAATCAGGTCTTTTGTATGTCAGGTAACAGGAGGAAGTTTAACCATGAAAAAGACCACCTATGATGTGATTGTGATTGGCTGCGGCACGTCGGGCATATTTGCGGGCTTTGAGCTGTCCAAGCTGATCCCCGGTGCAGATATTCTGATGCTGGAGCAGGGGAATGATATTTATCACCGGAATTGCCCCATTGTCAGCAAGAAGGTTCCTTCCTGCATTCAATGTAAAGACTGTGACATTATGAACGGTTTCGGGGGAGCCGGGGCTTTCTCCGACGGAAAATACAATTTCACAACTCGTTTTGGCGGATGGCTGAACGATTACCTGGATGATGACCAGATCATGGATCTGATAGAATATGTGGATGCGCTGAATATGAAATATGGTGCAACCGACAAGCGTTTCTCAACCGAAACCGCGCAAGCTCATGAAATCGCAAGGGCAGCTCTTGGTTACGACCTGCATCTTCTTTCGGCCTCAGTAAAACACCTTGGCACCGAAAATAACAGGGAAATCCTCTCCAGAATGTTTGATGATTTAAGTCAAAAGGTGGATCTGGTGTGTAATACGGCAGTTGAGTCCATTGACGCGGCCGCCGAAGGTTATACGGTGACGCTGAAGGGCGGGCAGGCCCTTTCCTGCAGGTACCTTGTGGCTGCGCCGGGACGATCCGGCGCGGAGTGGTTTTCAGAGCAATGCCGCGGCCTTGGGCTGAAGCTGATCAACAATCAGGTGGATATCGGGGTACGCATCGAGCTGCCGGCAAAGGTTTTTGAACATATCACCGATGTGGTCTATGAATCCAAATTCCTGTACCGCACCAAGCAATACGGCGATATCGTGCGAACCTTCTGTATGAACCCTTATGGCCATGTTGTCAGTGAAAATGTGGATGGTATTATTACCGTGAACGGCCACAGCTACACCGATGAAAGTCTTCGCAGTGAAAATACCAACTTTGCACTTTTGGTGAGCAACCGTTTTACCAAGCCTTTTAACGAGCCTTATCAATATGGTAAACGCATCGCCTCGCTTTCCAACATGCTTGGGGGAGGGGTGCTGGTGCAGCGCTTCGGAGATCTGATCAAAGGGAAAAGGACCAATGAGCACAGGCTGAGCCAAAGTTTTACCAAACCCACACTGAAAGCGACCCCGGGGGATCTGAGCCTGGTTCTGACCAAACGTCATTTGGACAATATCATTGAAATGATTCGGGTCCTGGATCATATTGCACCTGGAACAGCCAATCACGATACGCTGCTATATGGTGTGGAAGTAAAGTTTTACAGCTCCAGGCTCGAGCTTAGCAATGAGTTGGAGACACCCCTTACCAATTTCTTCGCGGTGGGTGACGGCGCCGGTATTACCCGCGGCTTATCCCAGGCAGCTGCAAGTGGGGTTCACGTAGCAAGGGCCATTGCAAAACGAGGTTATAAAGGGTAACAGGTTGGAAGCTCTGTACACATTCGTATTATCATTTGTGCAGGCTGTGTTTCCGCCAGATAATAGGCAGGAATAGCTGCAGACCACCGTGGTTAAAAGATATCCGATTCAGACCTGCTTTATTGATAAAAAGAAATATGATTGTAATATTAAAATAACGCAACCTATGGTATAGTCTAGATAAAAATAGAGAAAATTATACAATTTATTCAGTTTTTTAGGAGATGTACGTGTATGAAGCTGGGGCAAAAGATAAAGTTTCTTGGCAGGGAAGCAGTTGTCTTGGTTGAAAAAAATCAAGAAGTACTCATCCATACTGCGCGCAACAGCGTTAAATGGATCGACAAAAGGCTGATCGAGACGGCAACGGCTGAAGCCAAATAGAGTCCGTCATTCAAGCTTCCTCTTCTTAATCATTTTTAGTCGGGTAAACTCTTCGCGATCTTTTTCATCCAGGAAATCCTGAATGTCCCGGGTGATTTTTTCATAGCGCGGTATCATGATATTCTTCAGCGCGTTAGCTCTTTTCTGCGTTTTACGAATGTTCACCGCAAGTCGGTAAACTGCGTTTTCCACCTCCGCGTATTCCACGGTCATATGTTTCACCTGTTCAAAACGCTGGTATGCAATATCCAGTGCCAGGTTTGTTCTTGAAAAGCCGTACCGGGGCTTTAAATCATAAGGATCAATGTCCACGGTGGGGATTTCCACCCCCATGATGGATCGAACCTTCACTTTCACCGAGCGTTCTTCAGGGACCGCAAAGCCCAGCTGCTCCACCTCGGCAATACCAATGCTGATATTCGCCGACTGCAGAGCTTCGTAAGCCTCTTTGTAAAGGCTGTGTATCCTTTGCTGGATCACGCCGGCCCGTTCAATCAGGGCCATCATTTCCCGAACCAGGATGTTCCTTTTTTTATCCAACAGCTCATAGCCCTGCTTTGATAGGCTGAGCGTACCTTTTGCGCGAATCAGGTTTCCCTTGGTGGGAAAAAGGGTCATATCCACGTCCTCAGCCCTCCCCTGCTTTCCTCGTATGGGTTGTAATACCTGTCAAGCATTTCGCCCGGTATCCTGTCCAGCTCCTCCCGGGGAAGTATGCCCAGCAATACCCAGCCCAGATCCAGCGTATGGTCGATATCTCTGTCTTCGCTCATCTGTTGTGTCACAAATTCATTTTCAAAAGCGCGTCCAAACTCCATGTACCGCTTATCCATATCGGATAATTCATCCTCACCAATGACAGAAGCAAGGGCTTTTACCTCCTGTACCCTGGCATAGGATGAAAACAACTGATTGGCAATATGGGGATGATCTTCACGGGTATACCCTTCCCCTATGCCATCCTTCATCAGCCTGGAAAGGGAAGGAAGCACCGAAATTGGCGGATAAATTCCTTTCTGGCTTAAGGATCTGTCCAAAACAATCTGTCCTTCCGTAATATACCCGGTCAGGTCCGGCACCGGATGGGTGATGTCGTCATTGGGCATGGTCAGGATTGGGATCTGCGTGATGGAGCCTTTTCTGTCCTCGAGCATTCCCGCCCTTTCGTAAATGGAGGCCAGATCACTGTATAAATAACCCGGAAACCCTTTTCTTGAGGGAATTTCACCTCTGGAAGATGAGATTTCGCGCAAAGCTTCGGCATAGGCGGTCATGTCGGTGAGAATAACGAGGACATGCATGTGATGCTCGAAAGCAAGATACTCGGCAGCTGTCAATGCCGCCCTTGGGGTTACCACCCTTTCGACAATGGGATCATTGGCCAGGTTCAAAAACACGACTACGCGATCCAGCACACCGCTTTTTTGGAAACTCGCTTTAAAATACTCAGCCACATCGTGCTTTACCCCCATGGCCGCAAAGACCACCGCAAATCCTTCATCGCTTTCTCCGATTCTGGCCTGGCGTACGATCTGAACCGCCAGTTGATTATGCGGGATACCGCTTCCGGAGAAAATGGGCAGCTTTTGGCCGCGGATCAGCGTCATCAGACCATCGATGGAAGAGATTCCGGTCTGGATGTAGTTTCTGGGGTATTTTCGGGCTACGGGATTGATCGCATGGCCGTTCACATCGCGTTTCTGATCCGGAAAAACCTCCCCGAACCCATCGATGGGCTGTCCGATGCCATTGAGCACTCTGCCCAGAAGCTCCTTTGAAAGGGGGATTTCCAACGGGTGCCCTGTGAGCCTTGTTCTGGTATTGGTCAGAGATAGACCATTTGTTCCCTCGAAAACCTGAACAACACAGATATTGCCGTGGATTTCCACGATCCGGCCAAGCCTTTTATCATTGCCTGCCCGGATTTCCACCATCTCTTCATAAGAAGCATTTTGCACGCCTTCCAGAACAACCAGCGGCCCTGAAATTTCCTTTAGACCAATATATTCCACACTCATTTCAGGCCCTTCCTTTCACGCGTCTGATACTCCCTGTCTATATTCTCCAGGGTTTGGTGTACTTTCTGATGTAATGCATCGAATCCCTGGTTTTGGTTGTCCACGGTGTATTTCATACGCACAAGATCATCAAAAATGCCGGTCGCTCGGATGACCGAAACAGGAATGTTCTGCGCTATCAGCTTCTTTGATCCTTCATGCAGCTCCAGGATCATCTCCATCATTCCAAGCTGTTTCGCAATCGGAACATAAGTATCATTTTCATGATAGGCGTTTTGCTGCAGGAAGCCCTGTCGGATGACCTTCGCGGTTTCAAGCACCAGCTTTTGCTCTTCCGGAAGGATATCACTGCCGATCAGCTTCACGATTTCCAAAAGCTTGCTTTCCTCCTGCAACAGGCGTATCATCTCCCCGCGTTTATCGATGAAGGTTTCATTGGTATTATCCCTGTACCAGTCCTGGCAATCGTCAAAATACTCACTGTAGCTTGTAATCCAGTTAATCGCCGGATAATGCCGTGTATAGGCCAGCTGTTTGTCCAGTGCCCAAAAGCAGCGGATAAACCGTTTTGTGTTTTGCGTTACCGGCTCGGAAAAGTCCCCGCCCTGGGGTGAAACCGCGCCGATAATGGTGATGGAACCCTTTGTATCGTTCAGGTTCTCAATTTTCCCGGCTCTTTCGTAGAATTCAGAAAGCCGCGAGGGAAGATAAGCCGGAAAGCCTTCTTCCGCAGGCATTTCCTCCAATCGCCCTGAAATTTCCCTCAGGGCTTCAGCCCATCGGGAGGTGGAGTCGGCCATCAGGGCAACATCGTAACCCATATCCCTGTAATACTCGGCCAGGGTGATCCCGGTATAAATGGAGGCTTCTCTGGCTGCAACCGGCATATTCGATGTGTTGGCGATGAGCACTGTGCGGTTCATTAGCGGCTGACTGGTTCTGGGATCGATCAGCTTCGGGAAATCTTCCAGTACTTCCGTGATTTCATTGCCGCGTTCGCCACAGCCCACATACACGATGATGTCAGCGTTGGACCATTTGGCCAGCTGGTGCTGCGTCATGGTTTTTCCGGTGCCAAACCCGCCAGGAATGGCGGCAGTGCCGCCCTTTGCCACGGGAAACAGCGTATCGATGACCCTCTGGCCCGTCACCAGGGGTTCGTTCAGTTCCATTCTATTTTTATAGGGTCTGGGCTGGCGAACAGGCCATTCCTGGAGCATCGTCAGATCTTTTTCGACCTTGCCGCTCCTTATTTTTACGATGGGATCAACAAGGGTATACTCCCCATTCTGCACTGCTTCAACAACCTCACCGTAAAGATCGGGAGGAACCAAAACATAATGGTTGACCGCATCGGTTTCCGGAATTTTTGCAAGCCTGGTTCCCGGCCCAACCGTATCTCCCGGCTTTACGAGCATTTCCACAGGCCATTTTTTTGCAAGATCCAGCTGTGAAACAGACAACCCGCGGGGGATGAATTCACCGGATGTTTCCCGGACCGTCACCAGAGGCCGTTGAATGCCGTCAAAAATGTTGCCGATAATCCCCGGCCCAAGCATCACGCTTAATGGCTTGCCCGTAGATATGACAGGCTCACCCGGTTTCAATCCGGCGGTATATTCATACACCTGGACAATGGTTTCATGCTGATCCACCCGGATCACCTCGCCGATCAGCTTCTCATGGCCTACCAGAACCATTTCCAGCATTTTCAGGCTCTCGTTTCCCCGCACCCGAATCACCGGGCCGTTGATCCCATATATTATTCCCTGAGATGTTTCACTCAATCTCAATCACCTGCATTCTTCGGAGACGGCATGGGTCTCCCTTCAATTCGTGACGTAATTCCACCACCTGTATCATGCTTTTTAGCCTTTGGATAAAACACAATTGGTGGGGGGCTTCTTACTTGAAAGCGCTAAAAGTTTATATTCATGCCGGAGCTTTCAAGGAAAACCTCCCGTTGCTGCTCCAGCCGCGTTGAAAAGGAATAATCGGCCATCAGCCCCGTAGCCCGGTTGATCACGATACAGCCTCCCATCAGGGGTTCTTCACTCTGCCTGATGGTGAAGGATTGGTTTAAGCGCTCTTTGATTTGTTCAACACAAGCCAGGTCCATGCTGTCAACAATCACCTGAACCTCACCGGCTTTAACTTCATTCAGCCCTTTGCGCAAAAATGCTTCCAGCCTGTCTGGATACTCCTTGCCCATGCGATATTGTTCCAGCCGGTCCTGTACCCTCTGAAAGACGGCATCCATGATCTGCTGCCTTTTTTTATACAACAGCTGTTTCGCTTCAAAAAGCTTCGCAGAGTATACCTCGTTGTTTTCCTTTTCTATCTTGTTCATAGCCTCATGGATGCTTTGGTAAGCATCCCGCAGAAAGGAAATCTCGGCATTTTCCATGCGATCCTGGTTTTCCGCTCTGGCTTTGTCCAGAAGCATTCCAGCCTTATGGGTGGCGTCCTTAATCACCATGGTCGCAAATGTGTCCAGCTTCGATTCTATTCTTTCCATATCCATATGCATTCCTCAAATCTTCAGCCCGATGGCTTCACGCACATGACGGGTGATCACATCGTCCGGCCTTATACTGCCGTGTCTGTCCGGAATTTCAACCAAAAGCGTCGTCTGGAAGTTCAGCTTGATGTTCAATATCTCTGGCTGAACAAGATCTACCAGGCTTTCATTGATCAGAATGATGCCGATATCCTTGTCCTGTATGGCTTGCTCCAGCGCATCGCGCACCTGTTGCTGCTCACGGACGAGTACACCCTCTATCCCGGCCAGCCGCATTCCTGTTTTTGTATCCATATTGTCACAGATTAAAAACATTTTCATGATTTCGCTGCCTTTAACTATCATTTTTCATTGCCTTTCAGAAAAGCTTCTGATCTGCGTTTTTCGCCAATGAGCAACATGACGAAGCTGAAGCATCTTTCCAGGGCATATGAAAAAGCATCGTGTAAGTTTACGCAAACAACCTTAGCTGTTCAAAATCAGGATAGTAACGATCAGTCCGTAAATCGCGATACCTTCTGCAAGGCCCACGAAAATCAGGGTCTTTCCCAGAAGCTTTGAATCTTCACTGATAGCACCCAACGCGGCTGAACCAGTTGCAGCCACAGCGATTCCTGCGCCAATACATGCCAGGCCTGTGGATAAAGCCGCTGCCAGATATTTCAGCCCTCCGTCATCACCTGCCGCAGCTTCCGCACCATCCGCAGCCAAAACAGAAACCGGCATCAACACAATGGTGGTGATGATCAGCAATCCAAACAGGGCTGTCACATTGATTCCCATCAGTCTTCTTGCATTTTTCCCCTTCAGCCCCCTGCGAATGCAGACAATTCCAAGGGCTATCATGCACAGAACCAAAAAAATTGAAACAACCAGCACAAAAATCATAACTGCTCCTCCAAACCTGTGAATTCGATCTCATTTATTGTCGTCCGGTCTTTCCGCAAACACGGATGGGATTGAACTCCCTGCCGTCCCCTGAGAAAAACCGGCTGAACATCTCATAAAACTGAAGCCTCATACATTGAATTCCGACAATCAGCCCTTCCAGGCCAATGATCAGAAGGTTCCCGATCATCAAAACGACGATCTTGCCGATGGTACCACCGGCCATGTCGTACAACGTCCAGATCGCAAGCGCCAGGCCCGCGTGGCTTAACGCAAAGGCCGATACCCTGACGAAGGAAATTGTATTGCTTAGAAAGCCCAGTACTGATTCAAAAACTTCAAAAAAGCCCTCAACAAAGCTGCCGCTGTGTTCATGATGCTTTTTCAACAGAATGGTTTCCAGTTTTTCCTTAAAAAGCAGCATCAACAGCGGAATCAGCAATACAGCCGCAACCAGCGGAACAGACAATGCTCTGCCTGAAAGGGCGATAAGTACAGCTGTCAGCGCACCTGCATAGAAAACCAGACCGGCAAGGCCATTCCTGTCAAAAATCAGGCGTGCGTAATCTTTTGCTTTTATGCTGTTGATGATATTGATCGCAATGGACAGCACGATGATAATTGCCCCATACCCCACAGCAATGATCAGCATTTGCGTGATGTTTTCCATTGGTGCCTTCCAGATGGGCTTAAGCAGATGTTCATTCCCAAAGACACTGCCGTAAAGAAAACCGAAGCAAACCGATGAAACGCCAACACAGGCCAGAACCCAACCAAGATTGCTTTTCCTGCCGAAGAACAAGTACAGCCCGGCCAGGGCGATGACAGCCCCCTGTCCAACGTCACCGAACATGGCGCCAAACATCAGGATATAGGTAATGGCAACCAGAACGGTGGGATCGAACTCGTTATGATTAGGAAGCCCATACATGGTGACAATAGCCTCGAAGGGTCTGAAAAACCTGTTGTTTCTTAAAATGGTCGGGGGCTTCAGGCCGCGCACCTCCCGGGGCTCTTCCACCGACAGGGTAAAATCTTCGCGTTGCTTTAGCTGCGCGTTCAATTCCTCGAAAGTTTTTACAGGCATCCACCCCGTCAGATAGAAGGTTTCATCGGTATATGCGATGTATTTTCGCACATTAAAAGCCTGCTGCATGTATATGGCTTGGGTGTATGTTTCTTCGAATTCGGTACTCTCACCCTCGATGATGAGCTCCAGCTCTTCCTTCATGCGAAGGATTTCCGCTTCCAGCCTCTGAATCTCCCGTTCCATCAAAACAATCTCATCAGCGGGATACCCCTTCACTTTGCCGGATATTCTTATCCTTTCAAAATAAAAGGAGGACAGGATATTGTCAATCTTCACCGATACGACCGCCGGCATAAAGCAGGAGACCCACACATCCCTGTCATCGCTTGAAATCGACACGACAATCACGTCCTGGTTGTGCAGCACCATTTTCATTTTTTCAAAGCTTTCCTTCGGAAGCTTTCCAAAACGAATTTTCATATACTCAAAATGAAACAGGTCATCCATTTTAATGTCTAAATCCTTCAGCGGAATTAGCTGCTTCAGAATTTGCCTGTTTTCATCAACTTCCTCCTGGGTTTTCGCGAGCTCTTTCTCAAACTCTCCCAGTTTTTCTTCAAGCGCTTCAAGGTTCTTCATGACAGTCTGGGTATCCATTGGTTTAAGAGCATAGCTGCAGCGCTGCTCAACGCAGCATGACCGGACGGTTGCCTTCATTGTTTTATTCAGGTTATCCAGCGTTTTTACGACCGGATCATAAGGGTTTTCACCCATAAAAGGAGTTAAACCCTTTGGGCTGTTTACATGGTTGAAGGCATGCTCCAACTGAATATTCCCGTCTATGACGTAATGCAAAAGAAACTCGTCCAGCTGATTAATGGGGCCTACGATTTTCACATATTTCATCCGTTCAACCGGCACTGCTTCCCCACCCCTTTCCTTTCAAACAAGCCGTCTGGTTTTGCTGGCCTCAGGCTTTTATGAAACCAGCAGCATGCTTTGCTTGCACATCCGGTTCATACCCGCTTTCATAACGCCTGAACCCCAATAACATATTTTGTGATTTCCTCAACCGGTAAACCGTAACGTATCCCCTCGAGAATGGTAATGATATTGGATAGCTCATATTCCTTCAGGTGCAGGTAAGACACCGCACTCGATATGGAAAAGCAGTATTTTCGCAAATAACCCAGGTGAAACCTGTGCATATATTCATTGAAATTCAATTCGGCAAAAATATATTTATCAGATAAAAAAATTTCGGCATATTTAGTGCGTGCCACAATGTGCTTGAAGGCCTCCGGGTCCTTCGCGTCCGCAAGCTCGTAAACCAGCTCGCGTGATAGCTTGTAGCCCTGCGGAATGTAATACCCTAAAATCACACTCCGATCCAGTTGATAGATCATTCTTCCCCTGTATACCCACATTAGGTTCATCACATCGATCTCGATTCCGATGGAACGTTCTACCACGCTGGCATCCACGCCCTGAAGCAGCTTTTTTTTCTTTGAAAGGACAATATTCAGGTAATAATTATCCAGTGCCATCTCAATTTGAAAAAGGTTATGGCTTTTATCCGCGGAAAGAAATGGTCTGAGGACGTTATAATAACCGGTGCCCTGCAGGTTTGATATAAACTCACGGGAATTCCGGGATTTTGTCAGCCTGGTAATATTCAGCGTGTCATACTTTGACAGAAAAAGCAATGAGTCTTCCACCAGGTTAATGGTTTGTTCCATCTCCAGCACCCGGAACAACCTTTTTACGCTTTCCACCTCATGCTTGAGCAACGCAACCTTTAAAAACTCCTTAATATTCCCCTGTGAAAAGCAGAACAGCTTCCGGTAGTCGTTGAGCAGGCTTTTTTTAAGCATATTCTCGAAAGGAACACGGCGTATGTCATTTTCGTTCAGGTCGGATAAGGTTTCCTTATAGGAAGTGTTCTGCTTCAGCCAGACAGCAACATCGCCCACACTTCTTTGGCGCATCAGCTCCCGATAGTTTTCCGGTGTTAACAGTTTACCATACATGGCCCGGGTTTTTCCGGCGAGTGCACTGTATTTCGCGACGGACATAGGCATATCAATCACCAATTACCCTGGAGAAAATAGTTTCTTCCCACTTTATTGCGTTGGTTGAAGCTTCGGATTCAAGCTGTGAAAGTTTTTCCTGTATCTGCAGGTTAATCAGCGCCAGTTTTTCATCCACACCCCTTTGCCCGGAGGACGACAACTGGTCTATCTTTCCCTGCCTCATTTTCCTGATATCGTCCTCCCGGTTTCCGATTTCCTGCGCAAGGGCATCCTTCATTTGCTCTTTTCCGGCAACTGCTTCCTGATAGATCTCTTTTGCTCTGTTTTCAATTTCAATAATTTTCTTAAAAACGTATTCCATCGGGAGTCTCCTCAATATATGGGCACTTTGCATACGATGTGACCCTATGCCATCCATTCACAGATTATCCTGTAAGCTGACACATTGATTATAGCATTATAGCTTTGCTTTGCAACCTTCGCCGGGTTTCACTATGCCATGGAGCTCATTTGATGTTACTCCTGCGGAACCTGTCAAGGTTTCGGGCTTTCAGTCTTGAGTACTTCCGTCTGAGTGTTGCCTCCCTGTTTACCGATGGATGTGATGACACAACGCAGCGTTATCGCCAATACTACAATGATACCACCAATGATAGCAAATATACCCGGGGTCTCTCCCATAAAAAGGAGTACCCAAATAGGATTCAAAATGGGTTCGATCACGGTGATCAGGGAGGATTCAAGAGCGGTTACATGTTTTATCGCAATACTGTACAGAATATAGCTGATCCCCAGTTGAAAGGTTCCAAGGATGCCCAGATAAATCCAGCCCGTAGTGTCCGGAATGCCAGAAAACAGAAAGGGCACCCCAATCACAGCGGTAAGCAAATTGCCCAGCAGCACTGATTCTATCGGCGAGCCATCCTTTTGCATTCTCATGAAAACAGGAAACAACCCAAAGGCTACTCCGCTGATCGCGGCCAAAACATTCCCCCAAACCCCCCGGGTATCCAAATCGCCCAAAAAGAACAGCACCATACCACAAAGCACCGCAGCAATGGTTGCCCAGTCGATGGGCTTTGGTTTCTCCTTCAGCAGCCAGGCTCCGAAAAAAGCCACATAGATCGGCGCAGTATACTGAATCAGAATAGCATTGGCTGCAGTCGTATTTTTATTTGCAGCCACAAAGGTGATCACTGTCAGGGCGTACATGAAAGCAGCCGCCAGTTGGGGGAAGGACCAGGTGAACTTTGGTTTTCTGATATATATCAACAAGACGACAGTCGCGATGGCCGATCGTGTTCCTGCAATGGCCAGCGGATGTGCGTGAATGCTTTTTATCAGCAGCCCGCTCATGCTCCATAATATGGCTGTCACCAAAAGAAGCAGCAACGAATATGTTTTTTGATGGTTCAGACTCATCCCGATGCCCCCTATTGAACAGATTAACCTTATTATCATATCTTAGTGTTATTTTAAAAGCAAACAGGAAATTTCCTGAACTTTACTTCAATTCAGGCTTTTGTGTTGGTTTTTATGATGAAAAGGTATAATCGATTGGTATTGGTCACTCAATCGCGGTTGTTTAATCGCTTAAACGATGTCATACCAGGTGATCATTCTGGTATTGACGTTCCTGCGATATCAAATAAATTTGAATGATAAATATAAAAAACTGTTGTATTTTTATTCATTTGAATGTATAATTATACTAACCTAAAGCAGTAGCTCTCTGAAGCTGTTTCCAACATATTTACATAAATGCCTGAGTCCTCACGAAAACCTTATGCTCAGGCCAGTATTCCAGGAGGTGCGACCATGAATTTACAGGAGATCATTCAAAAGGATCAGCAATATTATATGAATACCTTTGGCAGCCGAATCCCGGTTTGCTTTACCCACGGAAAGGGACTTTCTCTGTGGGATACCGAAGGCAGTGAATACCAGGACTTTTTTGCCGGAATTGCAGTCAGCGCGCTGGGCCATTCCCATCCTGCCGTAGTAGGTGCCATCTGTGAGCAGGCAAAAAAGCTGATCCATTGCTCCAGCTTGTATTATATTGAGCAGCAGGCAAAGCTCGCAGAGTTAATTGTTAAGAACTCCTGTGCCGACAAGGTGTTCTTTGCCAACAGCGGGGCAGAAGCCAACGAAGGTGCCATTAAGCTTGCAAGGCTGTATTTCAAGAAAAAGGGGTTGCCTGAAAAGTTTGAAATCATTACCCTCGACAAATCCTTTCATGGCAGAACCCTTGCAACCATCGCCGCCACAGGCCAGGACAAGTATCAAAAACCCTATTCACCCCTAACGCCGAAGTTTCTGAAGGTTCCCATCAACAACCTCGAAGCCCTGGCAAACACAATCAATGGCGCCACCTGCGCGGTTATGCTCGAACCCATTCAGGGTGAGAGCGGTGTGAACCCCACCACTGTCGAATATATGAAAGGTGTGCGCGAGCTATGTGACAAAAATGGGATCCTGCTGATATTTGATGAAGTGCAATGCGGGTTAGGCCGGACCGGGAAGCTGTTTGGCTATCAGCACTACGGGATCGAGCCCGACATCTTTACGCTTGCGAAGGCGTTGGCAGGCGGGTTTCCGATTGGTGCGCTGTGTGCGAAAGAACATGCGGCAGCAGCTTTTGAGCCCGGGGATCATGGTTCTACCTTTGGTGGCAATCCATTGGCTTGTAATACGGGTTATGCGGTGTTATCCACCATTTTAAATGATAAGCTGAGCGAAAATTCAGCAGCGATGGGTGCGTATTTCTTTGAGAAAATGAGTGTTATCAAAGAGAAATATGCCATTATCCAGGAGGTACGCGGGAAGGGCCTGATGATTGGCATACAGTTCAATCAACCCATTGCAAAGGAATTGAATAAAAAGCTGTTTGAAAGGAAGTATCTGCTGGGTACTGTGGGAGACAGCATCCTGCGGGTATTGCCGCCACTGATAGTCACGAAGAAGGACATGGACGGGTTTATTCACGTGCTTGAAGAGGTGCTCTCCGAGTTTTAAAGCGATGGAACACAATGGGACGGTTCTTCTGTGTTCGGCCCCTTGTGTTGCGTAAGCAAAACGGGCTTGCAGGAAACTACAAGCCCGTGTTTTATGCTTTGAGAAAAATTAAAAATCAAATGGTATATCTCCAATCCCGCCCAGTTGCTGGAGATAGTTGTTGATAGCAGCGCCGAGAGTTACAACAACTACGATGATTATAACGATCCAAATGACCGCCATAATCAACGTTGCAATGAAGTAATTCTTTTTGCTCTTGTTGGCTTTACTGCCAAATGCCCATACAAAGGGCATAATCCAGCCAACAACCGGAATTATGCAAATCAACATCGTCAACAGCCAGCCGCCCACACTATAAGGCTTGTCGCGGGGATCATCACCGTTATATGTATTGTACTGTGGTGCTGGCTGGGGCCTTTGCTGATATTGTGGCTGCGGTTGAGGCTGAGGTTGAACGGGTGGTTTCATCGGATATATGGGAGCCTGTGGCTGGGGTTGGGGCTGGTAAGCAGGTGGCGGTGACGCCGGTTGAGGCCTTTGCTGATACTGTGGTTGCGGCTGAGGCTGGGGCTGTGGTTGAGGTTGGGGTTGATAAGAAGACTGCGCTGGTGCCGGCTGAGGTTCAGCCGGAACAGGCTCCCGAGGTTTTTCCATCTGCTGCTGAACCTCAGTCTGCTCTGCTGCGATCTGCATATTATTTCCACATGTCTCACAAAATTTTGACCCTTCAGTAACGTTTGTGCCACACTTAGGACAGAACATATCTTTACCCTCCTTTTAACCATTCTTAAGGAATGGCTGAAATACATTTGTCACTGGCTTGCCTGGTTATCTTCTTTTCTCGAGCTCTTTGGAGATATCCTCCCAGGTTAGCCCCTGTTGCACCATCAGCACCATTAAGTGATATATCAGGTCGGCAATCTCATATTGTATCTCATCCTTGTTCAGGTTCTTGGCACCAATAATGACCTCTGAAGCTTCTTCGCCCACCTTTTTCAGGATTTTATCCAAGCCCTTGTCGAACAGGTAGTTGGTATAAGAACCCTCTTTGGGGTTGTTTTTTCTGTCGACAATCACTTCATAAACTTCTTTGAAAATTTCAAATGTGTTCTGCAACAGTCTATTCCTCCTTTATTGGGAACTCACGGTAAAAGCATGTTCTTGAGCCTGTATGGCAGGCTGCACCCTGTTGTACCACAGAAAGCAGGAGCGTATCGGCATCGCAGTCAACACGGATTTCCTTCACAGCCTGATAGTGACCGGAGGTCTCACCCTTCACCCACAGCTTGCCGCGGCTTCTGCTCCAATAGGTGGCCCTTCCGGTGGCAATCGTCTGATCCAGCGCCTGCTGGTTCATCCAGGCCATCATCAGCACTTCCCGGTTTTCCGCATCCTGCACGATCACCGGAATCAAGCCCTGTTCGTTGAATTTCAGTGCATCCATACTTTTAAGCCCTTCGCAATTCTCCCGTTCCGGGTTTCCCTGTATAATAAGTTCTCCTGAGATTTAAACCTATTATATAGCAAATTTTTGCATACTACAAGAATAAGAAGAACAACAGAAGAAAATGATGCGAATATGTTACTCCTGTGATTCTTCACTGCTCCAGAAATGATACCAAAATGGTGCGTTCAAAAAAGAGTATAGAAGCTATATGACATTTCAGGCTGGCCACGTCCGAACGGCCAGCCCGAAATCCGGTGAACAGAGGGTTCTGTTTTCATTACTATTCCAAATTCAGAACAATAGTGAATGTGAAGACTGTTCTACATGGTCAGCACGCCGTTTGGCGTATCGATGATGATGAGCACCTGCTCTTCCTTCCCTGTGATTGCATTTAGGTATACGATAAAGTGCCGATCATTCAGTTTTCCCTTCATTTCATAACAGAATACCTCGGTACCAAAGGTGGTTGGAATGATGGCAAGCCCTGACGCTTTTATCTCCGATCCAACCATGATCCTGGCGATGGCTTGTTCTTCCGTCAGGCCTGCCGCCGGTATTTCGCGCTGGGTGTGGTTCATGATAAACCCTTTTGATTCAAAGCCCACAACCTCTCCGCTATCGAGCGCAATCTTCACCTTTATCAAATCCGGGTAAATGATAACACCGTCCTGTGAGTAAGCGTAATTTATTGTTGCCATGCTGTCTTCCTTGATCGAATAGGTGTCCTTCATGTTTTTGAAGCCGCGGCTTTCCAAGAACTTCAAACCAGCCTGCTTCGCTTGATCCACATTCAGCGTTTCCTGCCCTATTTCTCTTGAATAGAGCATCCAGATAACATGCCCTCCTTTTTTCGTGACATCTGCGGTAGCAAATTCATCCTTCGACCGATCCTTAAAAGTTATCTTGAAGTTATAGGCCGGGAGGGTATCGGTTTGAATTTCTCCTGTATGTTCTATGGCCGCCACCCGGTCCTCTCCGATAAACTTTTTCAGCTTCTCCTGTGCCTGTTCCATGCTCAACTCATTTCCGGTCAGGCCTTTTGGCTTTTGGCTCGCCATATGCTCGGAAAATGGTCCGTCATAGATCAGCGTCGGAATGTCGGTAAAGGTTTTGTCAACATCGGTGAACAGCTGGCCGGTCAGCTTCTGCGACTGCTTCTGAAACAATGGAGTTCCCTTGTTGGCAAGCTCATTCCAGCGTATTCTTCCGCCAGAAATAGAATTTTGCAGGTTGTTCAATCCATCTTCCAGTGATACGGAATAGGAATGTAAGCTTTCCAGTGTTTTGAACTGTTTCTCATTAATGCCCTTTCCATTAATGTTCTGTCTGTCCAAAGTTAAGGCGAAATCGCCCACCTGGGATAAAAACTTCGAAGTGTTTGCAAGCACATCCTGGGTGATCGGCAGCTGTCCCAGATTGGTCTGAGCAAGGTTAGCCTGACGCCATGCCTCTTGCAGGGTTTCCGCCGCCATTTGCGGCGTGGACGAAACCATGCTTTTCATCAGCAACACCTCTACGTTCTGAACATGACCAACCATCTCATAAAATGCCCTGTTGTACTGGTTATCGAGTTCCTGCCTTAAATCGGCAGCCCTTTTGTACTGATAAATCCCCCAGGCCGCAACGGCGGCAAGCATAACAATGATGACACTGTACATATGCCTGTCGGACAGCCTTTTCTTCCAGTCCAGTAATTTTTCACGAATTTTGCCCATTTGATCAAACCTCCCTTTTGGGTGACTCCTGTTCCTGTTAATGATTTATTCACCCGCTGTTGTTGTTTATCTCATTTAACTACTTGCCAAAATTATGTTTTCCAATAACTACGATAATCTTTCTGCTCCAGATCCATTTGCTCGTTGCTGTTGCCGGGTTCCAGTAGAACAACGAACCTCCGGTTGGATCCCACCCGTTTAGCGCATCCCGTGCTGCTCTCACCACCGTTGATTTGGAATCGATGGCAACATTGATCTGCCCGTCACTGACAGCGGTAAAAGCTCCAGGCTGATAAATCACCCCTGCAATCGTATTGGGAAAATCCGGAGAATTGACCCGGTTGAGAATAACCGCACCCACCGCGACCTGCCCCTCATAGGGTTCGCCCCTGGCTTCCCCATTGATAGCCCTTGCGATCAGCTGTTCATCAGAAGTCCTGGTAGACTGCGCAAAGGAGCTCGTGAGCATGGGGACAATAAGGCATAATATAATAGAAAAAGCAGAACTCCAAACAACCAGTTTATTCTTTCTTGTTTCCTGCATAACAATTTCCTCCACGGTTTTCTTTCCTGTTGATTTCCTTTCAATCAAATTTTCCTTTCAGTTTACTGTTAGTTTTTCTTATGCCGGCATATTTATACTGACATCCGCTCATAATGGGAGTGTGGTGATGAATCGAAATTCTTCAGAAAGAGAGCGGAACGTATGCATGCCATATTTTTGTACGCATCTACAGGCTGTGGCCATTTGAAAGCGGCGGAATATATCAGGGAAGCTCTGATGGATATGAACCGCCGGATGGATGTTCATATGACGGATGTGCTTGATCTCCAGTATTTTCCCGTTGAATCCTTTATGCTGAATATATTTAAACTGCTTGTCTCAAAATGTCCGGGTATTTATCGCTTATTATACCGGCTTACTGAAAACAACGCATGGTTCAACAGCTTTGCGGGAAGGTTTTTTTCCAGAAGCATCGCCGCGTTGAAAGAGCAATGCCTTAGGGAAAATGTACAGGCGGTTGTGTGTACTCACCCGCTAGCTTTGCTTTTTGCGTCCAAACTGAAACGAGAATTAAAGGAAAAGTGTCCGATAACCGTGGGCGTTATTACAGATTACCAGATCCACAGGTTCTGGCTGTACCCATATATTGATCTGTATTGTGTTCCAAATTTAGAAATGAAGGAGGAGCTGATGCTACTCGGCTGGACCGATGATGCGGTGAAGGTGACAGGTGTTCCATGCCCGATAAACCTTCCCTTTGATGAAAAGAAATCAAATACCAAACCGTTTTGGTTGGTTTCAGGCGGTGGTTGGGGCCTTGGAAGGCTTGAAGCGACCACCAGGGGCCTTCTGAAAAGACATGCAGACTGCAATCTGCTGGTGGTAACGGGAGAAAACCGTTCCCTGTACCGCAGGCTGAAAGCTTTGGAAAAAAAGAGCACCGGCAGGCTGACAGTGACCGGAACGATCCCACAGTTGTTCAATACCATGAGAAACGCCCTTGCGGTGCTGACAAAGCCGGGGGGGCTGACCGTGACCGAGGCGATGATCCTGAAAAAACCGCTGATCCTGCTTAAACCGCTTCCCGGAGCAGAGGAAAAAAACCTGGATTATTTAATCCGCAAAGGCGCTGCTGTTTCTTACGACTGTTTTATTAAAGAACCAGAGATGATCGAGCATTGGCAGGAGCAATACGCCAATCAGCAGGACGCAACCGCAAAAAGCGATAGCAGCATTCTGATTGCAAGATGGATCATGGAGCGGATTGGCCGGTGAGGTCTACTTATTAGGTTCTTCTCACATTGCCGGTGCCCCGTCGTTTTAATCCAGTTCGATAATACTCACAGGTTCGTTGTGATACAACTCTCTGATCAGCTCAACTTCTCGTTTTTTACAGGTAAACAGCAGAATTTGCCTTGTTCTGCTCTCCCGTTTCAAAAGCGCCAGGGTTTCCTTTGTTCTTGATTCATCATATTGGGCAAAAGGCTCATCCAGGAAAAGCGGAAGGGTTTCACCCCTTTTTTCAACGATTCTTACCGCTGCAAGCCGCAGAGCAAGATAGATCTGATCCACCGTTCCAGATGAAAGCTGATCGGGAAGAACCTCTTCCGTGCTCTCCTGCGGGGCAAGCTTCAGGGTCAGGCTGTCATCCGCCTTTAACCCCTTGTATTTGCCGGCTGTCACCACCGATAGAATTTCGCCCATCTCCCGGTTCAATGCAGGAACATAGTCTCGCTGAATGACCAGACCTGCTTCTGTCAAGGTCTGTATTGCGGTTTCTAGGGCTTTTCCGAGGAATATCATCCTCTCTTTTTCACGAAGCAGGGATTCAACCTTTTCATGAGCCTGCTGCAGTGTTTCATTGTCGGGGATGTTTTCAAGCCTGGTTGCCAGGGTGTTTGCTTTGAGTTGATTTTGTCTTAAAGCTTCCTGAATTTCTTCGATAGCGTGTTCAACGCCATCAATAGCGGGGCTTTGCAGTATTGCGCCAATCGGCACTCCCCCCAAACCCTGATCTGTTTTTTGCAGGAACTCTTCGAGGTCTTTAAGCGATGCAATTCTTTGTCCGCAAACAAGAGAAGCTTCTCTTAAAATCCCTTCCTGTGTGAGGTTACAGGCTTGTACTGCACCCTGTGCTTCCGTCAAAGCAGGCAGCAGTGAATGGTATGCTTCAAAATTTTCCTTCCAGGCATCTATCTGCTCCTGGGTTAAGATGTCTGAGTTCTCTATAACCTGACCACGATCCAGCAGGGAAAATATTTTTTCCTTTAAAACTTCCAGTCGGGTTTTTGTCCAGGCTTCCCTGCGTTCAAGCTCAGCCAACGATTCGGCCAGTTCGTCAGCATGCTGGAGACTGCTTTCATAAAGTGTCCTCAATCTGGTAAATTCCTTTAAATCATCAGCTTCCACTGCTTGCATCCATTGCATTAAGAGCTTCCGGTTTTCTGCCATGGTCTTGTCCATCCAATTTAGAGCTTTGTTTCTTCTTTTAGTCATCATTTTTGCCAGTAAAAGGAACAACGATATTCCAAAAGCACCCATGGACGATATTAAGATCAAAATGTATACAGGCAATGGCAGCATGGCGCGTAGAAGCATAAGGTCCGCTGCCGCAGCCATGGCAGAAAGAAACATGGTTGCAAGTAGCCATCTGTGCTTGTTTACCGGTTGTTTTGCATCTATTGTATTCATGTCAGAGGGCTCTTTATACAGAATCTGTTGCAGCACCGCGTCAATAGCATCTTTTTTCCGATCAAAGATTTCATATTGTGTGAGAATAGCCTGTGTACCGGCAAGTTTTTCTTCTGTTTCAGCTTTGCTCAGTTGAATTTCCTTCAACTCTTTTTTCAGAAGACCAAAGCGCATAAAATCTACAGACAGAGCATGAGCATCCTGCTGGGTAATGCTCTGATATCCGCTTAATGCATCCAGTTCAAAGCGAAGCTCTGTGACAGCCGCTTCGTGTATTTGCCGCTGTCGCTGCGTTTCAATAAACTCGTTTCGGTATTGTGTAAGCTTATTCGATAATTCCTGCTGTTTTTGGGTTGTAAGCAGGGCCAGTACCGCTTCCTTTTCGGAAACAGCAGTTTCCAGCCGTTTTTGCAGTTGGATGTTCTCTTGCTTTAACCCGTCCAGTTCCAAAAAATGATCCATGAGGGTTTCATGCTGATAGCGCAGTTCTGCTTCCTGCCGGGTGGCCTCAGACAACCGCGCTTCCAGCAGGTTCATCGGACGGGTTGTGGTTCTGTCGCTGCCCACATGGGAAAGCTGCGCATCCTTTAAAACCTTTATCGCTTTACGCAAGGAGAGCCCTTCATCTGCACTTTCGCGCAGGTTCAGCAGCCTTTCAGAAAGAATCCTTCGTCCCTGTGCATCCACCGGGGTTTGCATCTGATCAATGAATACAGTGCGTTCAAAGCAGCTTTCGGAAAGGCCCAGGTGCTGCTCGGCAAACCCCGCTCCCTGCTCCTTGCCTGCCGGGAAATGGCCGGTAATATTGTTCGCGTGTTCATCCTGTACGTACACTGTATTTTTTTCAAAGTTACGTCCGACGGTGAACCTGCGCCCATCATCAAGCACATATTCCATCATGCCGCCATAGCTGTCCGCATTCCAGGGCTTGTATTGCCTTGTTGGAGATAATGAGCCGTCCTTGCCTCTTCTTCCACCCTTCAGCCCGAAAAGCATAGCTTTGATAAAGGTTTGAAGCGTGGTCTTACCGGCTTCGTTAACGCCGTAGATCACATTCATTCCCCCACCCGGTATAAAGGTTCTGTTTTCGAACCTGCCAAAACCCCTTATTTCCAGCCTTTCAACTTTCATCGTCCATGCCTCTCAACTGATTCTCGTTTTCCCATACACCTGGGTTCCAGACGAAGGCAGCCTTACCTCGGCCCTGATTCAGGTGTTCAGGGACCTGTTCTTTCCAACAAATACCATCCAGCGCTTACGGTTCTTGTTCTCAAAGCTCAGCTTCCCCCCGAAAAAGCGCATCCAATCCAAGTTTCAGTGCGTTCTCCAGCCCTGGCTTTCCCTCGTCATCGGCCTTCATCAGCTTTTCTTGCATCATACGCACAAAAACACCCGCAATATTATTGTCGGCAGCAAGCAATTCCAAGTCATATGCAGGCCTGGTCAGATCGATAAGCTCTGCATGAAAACATTTGCGTTCAAAGAACTCCCGGGCCGAATCTAAATCGACTTGAACCCCCAGCGGCAAGCTGCCTGTGAATTGGACCCGTATGATATCCTCTTTAAACCTTTCCCAGTCAAACTGCTCCAAACGCTGCAGTATCTGAATCTTGGAGCTACAACCTGATATATCCAGCTGCAGCTCCCGATAAAATCGTTTCTGTAGTTGAATAAACTGAATTTCCCGGTGTATGCTGTCGTTTTCTTTTTCTAATGTGACCCAATACGCTCCGTGTTCACCGGGTTCATCGAAACCAAGGGGTTCCGGGCTGCCGGCATTGACAACGCCCTTAGCCTGATGGATATCCTTTTTCCCATGAAAATGCCCGAGGGCATAATAATCCATTCCCAGGTCCAGCAGCGTGTTTAAATCGATGGGATTATACGGGCTTTGGGTAAATGCCAGATCCAGTGTTCCGTGAAACACAGCGATGTTGATCCGCTCCGGGTTGACGGAAGGAGGTTTCATGACCGGCAGGCTTTCCTGACGGAACGTATCAAAGCCAATGCCATAAAAATAGACGCCATTTACTTCATGAAAATATTCGGGACATCCGGTTGAGAGGATATGTACGTTTGGGCTCCATGAAAAGCTTCTGTACCATGAGTTGGCCACATAGGGGTCATGATTTCCCGGAACAATAATGACCTGTCTGCCTTCCAGCCTTTTAAACTGGTCATTCAGCCAGTGTATGGTTGAACCGGCCACATACTGATGCTCATAAAGATCACCGGATATCACCAGATAATCGGTGTTTTTGCTGATCACTGCAGAGATGATCTTCTCGAATGTTTCCTTTAAATCTCTGCGCCGCCGGCTTGACAAATCTGCTGGACCCAACCCGGTAAAGGGAGCGTCCAGGTGAATGTCGGCACAGTGAACCAGACTGACCTTGTTTTTCATAGGAATACCTCTGTCTTCAGGGTGCTTCCCCGTCTTTTGTAAGAATGACGGCAAATGCCGTTGCATAGCTGCGGGTGTGCGTGAGGCTGATATCCATGGAGGTGCCGCCGATTTGCTGATAGTGCTGCAGCGTGGTGCCATACAGGTGAACCATTGGTTTTCCTTCGGAATCATTGACCATCTCGATGCCCTGCAGCGTAACCCCCCGGGCAAGCCCGGTTCCCAATGCCTTTGAGACGGCTTCCTTTGCGGCAAACCTTGCGGCATAGCTTTCATAGCGACCGTTTTTTCGGCTTTCGCAATATCGGATCTCCTCTTCGGTAAAAACCTTGCGAACAAAGCTGTCCCCGTAGCGCTCGATGGACTGCCTGACCCGATCGATTTCAACCGTATCTACCCCACAATGGATGTTCATGCTTGGCTTACCTCTTACTGTTATTCAACGAGCGCTTGCGCGGTTTATCCCCTGACACGCGTTTGTTGCCCAAAAGTTTGATAATACGCTTCAAGGGCATTTTATAGCCCGAATAATGAAAAGCACAAGCAAATTATTTTGCCTGTGCCTTGTGTGGCGTCCCGAGTAGGAATTGAACCCACATTAGTAGAACCGGAATCTACTGTCTTATCCTTTGGACCATCGGGACAGATCCCTTGTTCCGAACATTTCTATTATACCCCGGACAGAGGCAATTTTCAAACTATTTTTCTAGGTAATCGCAACCAACTTTCCAAACAAGCTATGAGCCAGGTACAGCAGGTATCCTATGGCTGTTCCCTCAAAGGTGGTCCAGATATAAATGGCGGCTCCAATAATCAGCTTGCCGGTATACTCCAATTTGGTTTTTACACCGACCGTTCGCAGCAAAATAGCCAGTTGCCAAATTAACATGGCGCTCACGATTAAGCTATAAAGCATGGATTCCTGATTCAGCCAGCGGCTTTGAAGCCCGGGCGGCATGGTCAGCGGAATGAGGGGAACAAACACCAGATGAGACAACGCGTAAGATTTCATCAGGATGACTTGAAAACCCCGGGCAACATATTTTTCTGTACGCTTACCGATGTATCGGCACAGATCCGCAATGGGCCACGCAAAGCAAACCACATCAATCAACCCGATGATTGCTGCAATGATTAACGCCAGCAAAATTTTCAGAACCATCCCTGAGTTAGCAGTTATCAGGTAATCTTTCACTATAGAGTGTTGGGCGTTGAGCACATCATATATCCCAACAAAAACACTAAACGGGATTAACAGCTTTATTGACGGATTGAACCGTTTATGCCACTCCCGGGGCCACAAGAGCAAATCCAACCCATTCCTGGAGTATTCCATCAAACTCTCCTAATAATATCAGTAGTGCCCAGGGTAAAAACACAAGGCAGCACATTCACGGGGCACTTAAAGCTGGATTTTACCTGCTAAACCCCTGTTCACAAGAAATACACCCGTCTTTTCAACCGGCTTTTTCCATTATAACACAACCAAAAGAAGCTGTGCAAGAGACACAGGGCACGGTTTGGACGCAGGGTGATTTTTCCGCCTTGCCATCCTCTGGCTCTGCTCTTGGAAGGCTCTCAATCTCCTTCCTTGAAAAAAATTGCACGCCATAACTACAATTGATATAATGGATATCGTTTATTGGTAAATATTAAATGTTAGTGAGGAAATAACTTATGTACGGTGACCCTATTGAAAACACAGAAGAGTACAAAGAAGCAATGAAGAAAATACAACCTGAACTGGATAGACTGATTGAAAGCCTGGAAGGATACGGATTAGGGAGCTGTCATGTTTTTTGGAACAAGAAAAAATCCCTCTTGAAAGAACAGGGAATTGATTGGGAAACTCCAGCTGAATGCAATCCAGACATACGATTTGATTAATCTGAGATTCATTCTATGGCTTTTGTGTTTTAGAAGTTGATGCAACTCTTTGGGAGGTGGCAACTATGCCCCATGTTATTGTAAAGCTTTGGCCTGGAAGGTCAGAAGAGCAAAAAATGAAGCTGACTAAAAAAATTGTTCAAGCTGTTATGGAAGAGCTGAAGTCCGAAGAAACCAGCATATCGGTCTCATTTGAAGAAGTTGAGAAAGAACGCTGGACTGAGGATGTCTATATTCCGGACATTGCTGAGAAGGAAAGCATGCTTTATAAGAAGCCGGGTTACAAACCCCTATAACAACCAATGTTTTCTTTTCATGAACTTTTGGACGTACTAGCTCAAAAAGCTTAAATCCTCGTAGCAGCAGGCACTTATCGCATCACGAACAGCAGAAAGGCCGGGAAAATTCGGTGCTTTTCGCATCACGCACTAAAGGAAGACCGGGGAAAATTTCACACTTTTCAACTCGGCTTTTTGTTATGGGGTTTTTGCGTTTTTGGTCTTCCATTCCTCGTAATGAACCGTATTTTTCAGGTTCTCAGCAAAAACCGCCCAAACCTTTTCGTTGGCAAAATTATAACTCCAGGCCGAAGTACCGGCCAGGTTGTACTTATGTGCCAGCGCCGACTTGTAATTCACTGAATGCTCGTTCTCAAGCCACATCTTATAGGTGATATCTCCCTCTGTAAAGGAAACAGAATACTGACCGCTTCTTTCATCCCACCGCGGCTGGGCATTGTTTTTTTCCATTAAACTGCTAGCCGCCTGCATCGTTAAAGCTTTTCCCGTTTTAGTGGTGGTTTTTCCGTTTGCATCGGTAGTTTCCTCCCAAAGGCGCGTATACAGGGGGATACCCATTAAAAGCTTATCCGCGGGAACCTCTTTCAAGGTTTTTTTCAGGTTTTCCTCCACCCAGTCCAGTTCTGCGGTGGATCCGGCTTTGGGGGAACCGGCCCAGGTTTGGTCATAAGTCATCAGGCAAACATAATCCACTGTCTGTGCCAACGCTTTTCTGTCATAACACTTCGACCAGGTATCACTTCCATCGGGAACCGTGACATCCACAGATACTACCAGACCCTGTTCCCTGGCAAGGGGTGTAAATTCACGAACAAATTGTGTATACACATCTTTATCTGCTTTATATATGTTCTCGAAATCAATATTGATCCCATCCAGTTGATAAAGTGCTGCAAATGCCAGCAGCTGCTTGATCACATATTCTCTTTTCAATCCATCGTTCAAAATAGTACTGGTGTTGGAGATATTGCTGAATTCATTAGCCACCAGTGCCCATACCTGGTAACCGTTGTCATGAGCCCACTGTACATACACCGCATCGGCACGGTTAACAAAATCGCCCCGGTCATTGGCAATCTGGAACCAGGTTGGTGACAAAACATCGATTCCTTCTTCAATTTTCCAGCTTAAATAGTCCTTAGTGGGGTTATACATTTGATCCCATACCAGATTGATCTTCCCGGATGGCAAAACTGGTGTTTTTTTAACAGATTCCGGAATCGATCCAATTTCATAGTTTCTCACAACAAGATCCTCTTTGCTGATGTATCCCAAAATGCCATCAGCCGTTCTAACCTTATACCATTTGTCATATTCCTCAAAAACAAACATTTTTGACGCTTCGGACTGAAGATCCTGATCCTCAAAAACCTTTATTATGGGATAACGGATATGTCGGCCTTTTCTAACCACAGACCCGGTGGATACGGGGTATGCGGTTCTGAGAATGGTATCTTCCCTGTCTATGATCACCACATTCGTACTACTGACATATTGAAGCTTGATCCGATAAAATGATGCCAGGAAATCCACCGGGATATACAACACTCCGTTTATTTCTGTAGCGGGAAATTTCAGCTCCATTGGAGCATTGTTGATATAGGCGTCCAGCTTGTCCGTTTCCATTTGAATGACCCTGTCTGCTGTTGTGACAGTTACCTTTTTCAGGGTATCGTCCCACCAGATATAGGGATCCAGGTGGGTTTTTACAGTTTGAAACGGCAAGAGAATCTGACCGTCTGAAATAACTGGCGGATGATCCTCAGGAATTTCACTCCCTTCGATCACCAGGATCGTATCGGCGGAGTCATATGCGCTGACCATGGTTTCATTGGCTTTAAAATGGGTTTTATAGACTTGACCCGCCAAAGCGGCACAGCCTATCACAAACACAAATACGATAAAAAATAGAATGAAATTCCTTTTCATTACTGACCTCCAGACACATCTCTGATCCATGATATGTTACAATGTCAGTCTTCATCTCCGTCAACGAAGCGGTCCTGTTGAATATGAACAACACTCGTGATGAAAACATTGTGTGCGGGAAAATCCGCAGTTCTAAATAAATGATTTCCCATGGGTGATAAAACCCCAGAAAACAGTGGCCAACTCACTGAACATTTTCAATTACTTTTATTATATCGTTTATTTCGACAATTGTCTTATGGAAAATATAACGAGCAGATACAGAGGAAACAAATTCAGTAACAAATCAGACTTCTGAGCGCTATCATCACTCCAAAGGAAGATAAGATCAAAAAAAAGACGCAGTGCGCCTTTTTCCTGTTCGCGAAACCGAATTAAACCCCTCCTGTTTAAAGAGTGTCAATTAGTGAAAACCTTCCTGGGGATAAAAGTTTTAAAACTTTGAAGCATTTTCTCGGTCGGTTCAAAATAAACAACGGTTTGCTCATTTTTATAGTTTAATACTATAAACCATACATTGTCAGCCTCCTTGGAGGAGGTGCAGTCGATCTGTTTTTTGAACCCTTTGTATTGGGGTGTGAAATGATCGCTTTTCAGCCTGGCGACCACCTCAAAATTTTTACTACTTGCGCTGAAAACGCGTACACGTTTTCTTTGGGCAATAATCTTATCTATATCCAGATCTCCATTGGTTACGGCATATTCGTATTCCACATTCCGTGTCGTTAATAAAAGGTAGGCCAGATAAAGAATCCCGGCTATAAACAGCAGCCCCATCCCCGGAATAAAAGTTAACACAACCATCGACAAAACCGTTGAGCCAATAACAATGGCTGTAATGATCAGATAATCTTTGATATCTTTCTTTTTTGTTACAATTTTCTCCATGAATATATCCATGCCAAAACCTCCTGTCCATTCCTGATAGAATTCTACCATAACCCTCCATTGCTTTGCAACTCAAACGAAAAAGGCTTATAGAGGCGGGACGAACCTGGAAAATTTTATTTGCAGGTAGTCTTACCTCTACTTAATTAACCTTGATGCTTTTTAAATAATATTTAAGTGCACTTGACTGTATATGATTGAATATGGTAGAATAGAACAAATTTACTCGGGACGCATGGGCGAGCAGTGCAGCGAAGCGGAACGACCAGCCCGGGTCGCATGGGCGA
>CAYVFB010000006.1:50458-76067 GCA_964450305.1 uncultured Ruminiclostridium sp. | reverse complement strand
GATGTGCTACATATATACGCAGATTTGTAATCAGTCATTTCAGAGAACCCATGGGATACTTCTGTAAAGTTCGTCCCGTCTGAAACCACCTCGAACCATAACATGCAGATCAAGCTGTGGCCATCGAAGGGAAGCTTTACAGAAGCAAGGAAGCTGGTGTTTGCAACGATTGAAGATGAGGGCTATGTGACCATGGCAAAGCTGTACCATCAGCACCGTTATAGTCAGGAAAGCATCCTGTCCTTAAGCATGAAAACTAAAATAAATCCTAACACGGAGAAGCTGATCGGAGCTTGCGATTTCTGGCTTTTGGAGGATTTGGGGGATAAAAGCTTCATCGACAGGTTAAGGGCATTTGGTGTTCAAAAAGCGATTTTTTCCTT
The DNA here is from genome assembly GCA_964450305.1 of uncultured Ruminiclostridium sp. Taxonomy (GTDB): domain Bacteria; phylum Bacillota; class Clostridia; order DSM-8532; family DSM-8532; genus JAAYJG01. The sequence continues at coordinate 75,684 of CAYVFB010000006.1, read as the reverse complement.
TTATAAATCCTGGTATGTGCATGAGAAGGATCAGAATCCTGATTTGATACAGTATGCTTCTGATCGGGGTTTTCTTACCGGAAGGTATGATATCGACACGGATGTGTGGGATCCGGAGGAGATTCCAGCTAATCTGCCCCATATACGCACCGACGCCTATCCGGCAGATGTGGTGGTCACATCGGATGGGGGGATGCAGAAGAACTGGGTTCGCTATTTAAATGGGAAGCCGGTCGAAGGTTATACTGTCTGTTCCACTGCATTCTGGCATTACGGAGAACCCCGCATCGGTAACGATCTGATCCGAAATAGTTATAACGCAAGGTTTTTCGACGTAATTCTTTCCTTAGGCTTGATGGAATGCTACTCTTCAAAGCATCCGACGACACGGCAGGAGGATATGAGCAATAGGAAATCCTATCTGCAGGCGATAAGAGATAAATACGGTTTGATTATGGGAAGCGAGGATATTCGGGACTATGCGATGAACCAGATGGATTACAGTGAAGGCGTACTGACGATTGTTGCATCTCCAAATGCGGCTTATTCCTGGCTGGAGCCGGTTTCCGAGCTGGGGGAGGAGTATGAAAAATACAATATGGATGCCACCCGCAGGATTCCGCTGTTCCAGCTTGTTTATCACAGCAGTATTGCATCCACCTGGTATACGGGCGACAGCATTTCGAAGGTACCCGCTTATTGGCAGAAAAAGGATTTATTCACGGTGCTTTATGGCTGTATGCCTTTGATCATGCCACAAAGCAAGGCCTATTGGGATGAGCATGAGGCGGAGTTCCTGTCAAGCATTCACCTGGCCGGTGCATTTTTTGAATGCGTCGGTGGTGAAACAATGGTGTCTCATCAGTTTATCAGCAAGGACAGGCTTGTCCAAAGAACGCTGTTTACAAATGGGTGGGAGGTCATCGCAAACTTCAGCGATAAGAACATTACACATAAAAACTATACTCTTCCTCCGAATGGTTTTTATGCAACCGATGGTGAATATGAAATATACAGGGTTATAAACGGGTCGCTCAATGCTGGATTTTTCGAAGAAAAATCCCCTGCAAAGAAGGAATGCCTTTTGGATGTGGTTTTTTTGGAAGACAGACTTTTTATCAATCCATATGATCAAAAAGTAACGATTCGAGGAACCACAACAGAGAAAATACTTTATGAAACCAGGAAATAGAGAAGTCATTTACACAGGGGACAGGTTCCAGTGTAAATACAGATTTTTTCAGGTTTTCAGCCCTTGGCTGAAAATACGTTAAGACGGGGCGGGGGCCCATCTGGGCCTCGTTATATTGAAATAAAACGCAGGAGGGTTATTTTGTCTAAGAAGATTAATATCAAAAAAGAAGCACTTATTTCGCTCATCCGTATCATCACATCGGTTGTGATTGGCTTTATTACAGTCCCCTTGATCATTCGGGTTATCGGAAAATCTGGTTATGGGGTTCTGACAATCGTTTTAACGGTTACATCCTATTCAGCGCTTTTACAACTGGGGCTTGGCAATACAATCGTGCGGTATATCGCGAAATATTCAGGCATTGACACTAAGGCAGAGCATCAGATCGTTTCGATGGCTTTCCTGTTTTATTGCGGTATTGGCCTGATTGCCCTTGTATCGGCGGTTTTTTTATACTTGAGACTGGAATTCATCTTTGCGTTTGAAGCAGGTCAGGTCGCAACAGCTAAAACGCTGTTTATTATTTATTCGATGGATGCGATCATAACGCTTCCCTTTACAGCCTTTTACTCGTATATGAAGGGGCACAATCAATTTTCTGTATTCAACACTACTTTGATCATTCGTATTGTGCTGCGCTTTGTGTTGATATACGTGCTTTTCAAGATGGGTTTTGATATATTCGCGCTGGCTGTGGTTGACGTAGCCCTGAACCAGTCGATAAATCTGTTCAATTTCCTGTATTCACGAATCAAGCTCAAACTGAGGTTTGATTTCCGCTTCAAGAACAAGCAGCTGCTTGGAGAAATATTTCTATTCACGCTGTTCACCTTTATCACACAGATCATTGACTATTTTTATTGGAGAACGGACAATGTGCTGCTGGGGATTATGACCACCACCAATACGGTGGCGGAATATAACGCGGGACAGACAATCATACAGCATTTCAAGGAATTTGCCACTGTCATATCCGGGGTAACACTGCCCACGCTGTCCATGCTCACCAATGAACGTGACAGAGAAAGCAAAATCAACGATTTTTTGCATAAAACCAGCCATTTACAATCTATGATCATTATTCCTATCATCCTGGGATTCTGGCTGTTTGGCAAGCAGTTTCTGAATGTCTGGCTGGACGGGCTTGGCTTTGAAAACGCTTATATATTCACGATGGTGATCATCGTTCCACTGGGAATTGTTTTAATTCAGAGCACCCATGTGAACATGCTTTTTGCCATGAACAAGCACCGGTTAAGGGTTTGGATCCTGTTGGTTTCCGCTGTGATGAACCTGGTTCTAAGTGTTTTTCTTGTCAATCGCATCGGTGCCGTGGGCGCTGCTCTGGGAACAGGAATCATGCTGTTTGTCGGGGACTTTGTGGCCATCAACTTTGTCTATTACAAGGTTATAGGCTTTAATGTGCTGAAATTCTATGGGGCAATCCTTCCGCGCATGCTCCTTTGCTGTGCTCCAGCCACAATTGCGGGACTTTTTATCAGAAATATAACCTTGTTTGAAAGCGGTCTTATGGATCTTATTACAAAATGTGCAGCCTTTGGCATTCTTTATTTATTACCACTCTACTTCCTGCAGTTTAAGCCAGAAGGGAAGGCAGAGGGAGGGGGTCCGGGTCCTTTAATCAAATTGAACCAGAAGGGACAGGTACCTTGGTAAAACTAAACCATAGGGTGAGCCACCGGAACCTGTCAAAAACTAATTTTTTACACTGGAACCTGTCCCCGGTGTAAATAAGAAAGGAATACCAATGAATAATGATATTATTATTTCTATTGTAACACCGGCTTATAATGCGGCAGATACGCTGCCACACCTGCATGAAACCATCTGCTCTCAAACTTTACGGCAATTTGAATGGATTGTCGTAAATGATGGATCAACAGATAATACACTTGATGTATTGAATCAACTGGCCAAGGAGAGTTCTTTTCCGTTTTTGCTGTTTGATCAGGACAATCAAGGGGTCAGCCAGGCAAGAAACAGGGCTGTATCTGCCGCAAAAGGCCAATACATCTTTTTTGCAGATGCAGATGATTATCTGAACCCGGATACCCTGGATGTCTTATATCAGGCGATTCTTCAGGGATATGATTTCGCTTTTGGCAACCATATTCCTCAATGGAAGGACGGAACAGTGATCCGGGATTGGAGTTTTCCCTATAGCTCCCATGTTTTTAAGGATATCAAGAAATTGTTTAAGCGAATCTGCTCACGGGAAATACGAATGTTTGCTTCTACAGGTTTGTATAAGCGAAGTATCATTCAGGAATTTTCAATTAGCTTCAACACGTCTCTGACGCACACCGAGGACGATCTTTTTTTATATCAGTATCTGTGCTATTGCACGAATGCAGTTCACATTAACAGGAATATATATCATTATGTGCTCGGGAGCAAAAACTCGATTTATATCATCAACCAAAACCGAATGAAAGGAACAGCCAAAGCACTTGATATTCTAATGGAAACGATGCGCAAGCGGAATCTTCCTGAAAGGTTTGCGAAAGCATTTGAAAACAGTGTTTTCCGGGAGAAGTTCTCCCTTTTATTCTATTTATATTTTAAACAGTTCCGTTCGCTGGATTTCCTGGAGTTACCAGAAATCAAAGCTTTGGAAAAGAGGATAACCAGAAATACCTTTAATGGCCTGAAAGGCTTGAAGGATCTCATTCGATTGAAGGGGTTTTATCTGATTTATAACAGAATCCTGAATTAGTCTGGTCACCAAACTTATTGAAACACAGGTTATTTTTGATTTCACATAAGAAACTAATTCTGAAGATTTCATTACATATGCCATTACCATATACCTTCGGTAAGCAGCTTAAATTTACAGTCCGTAAACTTGATCTTCCTGCTTGGTTTGATATATTCTTTGAACATACCGATTCCTTTTCAGGAAATTTTCAGGTATGTTTTTTTTTCGGGACGAACCTCTTTTTCCGTGATATAATAGCTTTAACCGATAAAATTCGGAAGATATATCTAACGTATCACTCGACATGTTGTTATGACAGCATGTCGTGAAGATAGTATTGTTTTAAAAATAAAGGTGTTTTATGAAAAAATACTTACCGTTTATTTTAATTCTCATTATGGTAATTTTAATACTAGGTTTATCGTTTCTTGACAGCTCGTCATCGAATGTACCCTCAATAAAGCTTGCTTCCATCATTACAAAGGTGCTTCACAGGCTTGGGGAGGATGGTAATTCAGTCAGCACAATTAATCTTATACTCCGCAAGCTTGCACATTTTATGGAATACCTGGTTCTAACCATCCTCTTGTCCATCGGATTTTTAAACACTGTAAAAAAGCAGGGCTGGGCCTTTTTATTCAGCGCTATCACCGCGGGCTTTGTGTCCTTGATTGACGAAATCTTCATTCAGTCCTTTTCCGGCAGAAACAGCAATTTATTTGACATCCTTGTTGATTTCATGGGAATAGGGGCAGGGCTTATCATTTTTGCCATGGTACTTTGGCTGAATGTGAAAAGCAGGAAGTAGGGGAGAGAAATTAGGTATTGGTACATTTACGAAATGTGTTATAATGATAAAGACACAGACAGCTTGTGATTTTTTCTTTTTTCGTGGAGGAGTACCAATGATAGAAATAAAAGAAGTAAAAACACGAAAACAGTTAAAAGATTTTATCTATTTTCCATTCAGCCTTTATAAAGACAATCCATACTGGGTTCCACCGCTTATCATGGATGAATACAACACATTAAGCAGCAAAAAGAACCCGGCTTTCGAATATTGTGATGCCAGGTATTGGCTTTGCTATAAAGATGGAAAGCTGGCTGGAAGAATTGCGGGCATTCAAAACCATGCTTATGTGAAGAAATGGGGCAAAAAACAGACCCGTTTCGGCTGGATCGATTTCATTGATGACCGGGAGGTTTCCCGCGCGCTCCTTCAAACCGTCGAAGAGTGGGCAAGAGGGAACGGTATGGAGGCAGTCCACGGCCCCCTGGGCTTTTGTGATTTGGACAAGGAAGGCCTTCTCGTTGAAGGCTTTGAAGAAATGGGAACCATCATCACCAATTATCATCACCCATATTATAAAGAGCATCTTGAAGAGCTGGGGTATATGAAGGACATTGACTGGGTGGAGTTTGAAGTGATCATTCCCGACCTCGAGCAGGTTGAGCGGCTGAACAAGGTAGGCCAACGCTCTTTAAACCAGCATGATTTGTCCATTTTACAGTTAAAGAATAAAAAGGAAATAGCCCCATATTTCAAAGAAATTTTTGAGATCATCAACATTGCCTATGAAGACCTGTACGGGGTTGTACCCTTAACGGATAAACAGGTGGAGGTGTACATCGAGCAATATTTTTCCTTCGTACATCCCGGATATATTGCCTTAATCGTCGAGAAAAGCGGTCGTCTGGCAGGCTTTGGGATCAATATGCCGTCATTGTCCCAGGCGGTGAAAAAGATAGGGGGAAGGCTGTTTCCCTTTGGATTCCTGAAAGTGCTCAATGCCATCAGACACAACGATACCCTGGACTGTTATCTGGTTGCCGTCAGGGATGAATATAGAAAGGCCGGTTTACCGGCGGCCATGCTGTGTTATTGTCTTGAAACCGCGTTTAAAAACGGTGTGAAAAAAGCGATCGCATCACCACAGCTCGAGGATAATCACGCGGTTCATTCCATGTGGCGATTCTTTAAGAACCGTCAGCACAGACGCAGAAGATGTTATATCAAAAATCTCTGATAACTGTTTAAACTAGTATGTTTTAACTGGTGATTCTTTAAGAACCGGCAGTACAAACGTAGAAGGTGTTAAAGTAAAAATCTTTGAAAACATTTATATAAGTATTCTCAAACTGCGCAGTATTACAGTTCACACCGATTACATCTAGTGAACTGTATTTTCTTTGTAGAAGAGAGGTGATTGTTTTTGAGACCTAATTCAACGAAATAAAAATTTCGTTGAATTAGGAGGAGGTTTTCGCTTGAATTAAACAGCTTTTTACGATAAGATTGATTTGAACGGTATTGTTCATTCAGATCGCATTTATAAGTATTTTAATATCCTTCGTTGCGCTCTGTATGATAATCCTGTGTTTCATTTATTTGCTTTTAACATTTGATTTATTTGAATTGGAGTTTTACCGATGACAAACAATTTTTTAGATACCGATATGCCTGTTGTGCTAAAAGATTTCTTAGTCTATATGCAAACCATTAAAGGCAAATCTATCAATACCATTCAGGTTTATTTTTATGATTTGCGCGTCTTTCTGCGTTTTCTGAAGCTGCATCGGAACCTGATCTCAAAAGAAACCGAATTTGATGACATTGACATCACCGATATCGATGTCGGCTTATTAAAAACCATTACCTTAAGCGATCTATATTCCTTTATGTCCTTTGTCAGCAATACCCGGTCCAATTCAGCCTATGCACGGGCCCGCAAAGTCGCCAGCCTGAAGTCTTTTTTCAATTATCTTACAAATAAAGCCAAAATCATGGAAACCAACCCGGCTTCTGAATTAGAATCACCAAAAATTGTAAAAAGATTGCCCAAATACCTGAATATCGATGAAAGCAAACAGCTTTTATCGACCGTTGAAGGCGAACATGGCATCCGGGATTATGCCATTCTTACTCTTTTCCTCAACTGCGGCATGCGGCTGTCCGAGTTGGTTGGGATTAACCTGAGCAACATCCGAAATAACACGCTTACGGTCATCGGAAAAGGCGACAAGGAACGGATGATTCCCTTGAACTCAGCCTGTGTTCAGGCTATTGACAATTACCGCAGGGTCCGGCCTGTAAATGGTGTGAAGGACAAAAGCGCATTGTTTCTCAGTGAACGCAGGCAGCGCATCAGTAAAGCAACGGTTCAGCACCTGGTAAAGAAATATATCACCTCCGCCGGTCTTGACCCAAGGCGTTATTCCACCCATAAGCTAAGGCATACGGCAGCTACTCTGATGTATCGTTATGGTCATGTGGATATTCGCTCGCTGCAGGAATTGCTTGGTCATGAAAGCATCGCTACAACAGAGATTTATACGCATCTGGACACACAACAGTTGAAAAATGCCGTGGACAGCAACCCATTATCCAATTTTCATGCCACAAAAAAGAATCCTGAAGCTTAGCAATAAGGCTCATTTAAAAACAGGGCATGTTTCCATACCCTGTTTCCTGCCTGCACTTTAATAACCCTTGAACCACAAATCACCAGTACCATCATAATTTCTGCCGTATCTAAATTTCGGAGTTAAATCATCTTTTTGAACCATGAAGGTGACCCAACCTTCATGCGACGCACCCTCGTACATTGCCGCCCTAATCGATATGCCTGGACTTCAGGATGCGTGTTAGTTTTTCAGGAATACCTCAATTGCCTTTGAATAGTCCGGATCATCGCTGCCAACCTTGATATCGATCGTCAGCCCTACATCATGAATGTTCTCCTGTTTGACATTCCAATAGTGGTTCACCAGGAAGATGGCATATTGCTTCATGCGATCCAGATAAACAATCTGCCCTATCCCCCTCCCCATCGTTTCTCTACCAATTATTGTAACATCATCACCATAAACTTTCAGACTGAGCGCGAGCAGCTCGGAACTGCTGGCTGTTTTTTCATTCACAAGAACACCGATTTTTTTAAATGCCGTATGGCTTTTTCCTGAGCGGAAGGTTGTGATATAGCCATTTCTCTCGATGATATAGCTTGGTGTGCATTCGGGCAGCAACGCATCAAGAATGATATTTGCCTCGCTGGACAGACCGCCGTTGTTATCCCTTAAATCCAGGATCAGTATTTTATCTTCTGGATCTTTGATATCTTGTACAAATTCCGTAAACTTAATACCTATTTCCTGGGAAAATGTTTTCATGCCGAAGTAAACCATGTTTCCTTCCTGCCTTGTTTGCGCAAGAGATTGGGTTTGTCTGTTCATATAAGCATTATAATCTTCACCGGACAGTATAAAGGTTGAATTGTCTTCCGGGCTTTTAATGGCTTCCAACAGCTCTTTAACATCCTGTGTTGTATATCCGTTCATCTTGGCGGTAATGGTGATAAAAGCATCGTTTACTGAATTGGTTTCCTTAAAAAACAGGTAGTTTTTGCGAATAAAATCCACAAGCTTCTGAGATGAGCTGGTAGACCTGTCATACACCAACCTTTCAACCAGGCTTTTCAAAAGATTGTAGTCTTCGTATACCTGTCCGGCCTTGCTCGCATATTCCTGAGCTTTAGTATAATTCTGAAGGGTCTCATATTCGATGGCAATATAGGTCATAGTTACAAAGTCGTTGGAGGTATTCTTATTGAGGATCTGTTCATAAACACCGATGGCCTCCTTGTTTTTCCCCTGTCTGGAGAGGCTTTGCGCCTTCAGATACATCAGTTCCCTGTCGGATGGAAAACGGTTCAAAAATTCCTCAACGGCCTGTATGCATTTGGTATAATTTCCTACGTTGAACAACACCGTAGCAAGGTTCAAATGGGCTTCATAATAGGTTTTGTCCAGCTGAATCGCCGTTTCATAAAAGCCCCGGGCAGCTAAATAATCCTCTTCTGCCGCTGCGACAGAGCCCATCAGGTTTAACGCAATCTTATTGTTTTCATCGAGGGCAAGCGCTTTTTGGGCAAACTGTTCGGCCTTTGCCGTGTTATACAGCTTCAGGTAGCACCATCCCTCAAGCAATATCGCTTCGATATCATCCGGTGCATGTTCGCGGTAACGATCCAGCGTAACGATGGCTTCCTTGTATTTTCCAAGCTGATATAACGCATTTCCCTTGTGAAGATAAGCAGAATAGAACTTCGAATACAGGCTGATAGCTGTGTCAAACAGCTTGACCGCCTCCTGATGCTTCCCTTCATTCATAAGCTTTAATGCCTGCTGTGTCTTGATATCTGCCTGATACTTGGCGCTGAGTGACTGCTGCAGCGAAGCGGGCACATACAGAAGAGTGCTGTTAAAGCGGCTGTTAAGGAAGGAATATCGGCTGGTGGATGCCTTTCCATCATTATTCTGAGCCTTTTGAGGATAGAAAACCAGCTCTGCCGTAAACTCTTCGATCAAATAACTATCCGGGTTGATGACAATGACGATTGAAACCGTCTCAAAAAAGTCAGAGCTGCTGTTGAAGACAAGCTCTCCACTTTCTGCGAAGCTTTTCATCAGGTTGGGGAATGAGCCTGTCCCGCTGAGTGTAATTCGATCGCTGTGCTCATTGATGATCAGGTTGTTATACAATTCTTCCAAAGGCAATATGTACGACAGGATACTTTTTTGAAGAACACTTTTATCTGTATTATGAGGCTCGATACTCCAAAGATTTTCATCAAAGCTTTTCGTATAGCGATAATTTGCGTCCGTCCAAATCTCAATGTCAGTTTTTTCATTTTCATCTTTTACAGATTGATAATAAAGGGGTTCTGAATAGCTGCTCTTGCGGTCAATGGTCTGGGTTTTGGTCTTGGTTCCGGTTTCAACCCTGGAGACCTGAAAGGTGCTGACACTTTTCAACTGCTCATTGGCGGCCGCTGTTAATCGCAGAACATCTTTAACCCGCTGTGGATATTCACCATAGTTCCAGGTGATCTGGGCGATGTTCTGACCCTCTGAATTCATTCTGAACAAAATCTGCTTATTGCTTCCACGCAGCAATGTATAATAGATATTTGAATCGTTAACATAAATATTCCCGGGGATGTCGTTTTCTTTATACTCATTGATGGTCTGAACATTCGATCCATTCTTTTTGCATTTGAGCAGATGGCTTTTCTCCTGGGTCTGAACGGCCATATAAAGCCATTCGCTGTCCATATTCATCGAAAGAGGGATTTTATCATTAATCAGCTCTGATCGGCCGCCGGCAATCGGAAGCCTGTAAACCCCGGGCAAACGATAACCTGCATCTTGAACAGAGTCCGTTTCCAGCACAAAATAAAGAAAATCATTGTCGATCAATTTCAAATGATAGGACACACCTGTGTTTTGCGCCAAAAGACTATTATTGGAAGCATTTGAAACACCATAAACATTTGACAGTACCGTGGTTTCCGAGCCATCAATGCGTGCACGACAGATCAAGCGTGAGCGAAGATCCTGATAATAAATAAACCCGTTTTGTACAAACCAGCTTTTGGGTGTGAAATTACCGTCCCGGAGAATTTTCATGGTTTCAGTGCCGTCGGATTTAGTTCTGTACAACAAGTTGCTGTTTTCAGCATTGCTATAATAAAGCCAGCCGTTGACAAGCTGGAACGAATTGACCGCAGCTTCTGAAAGCACTTCTTTTACACCGTTGTCTTTATCTAACCGAATGATTTTGTTGATCCCCTTGTCTGTGCCGATGCAGTAAATCCATTCCTGATCAAGCTGTAAATCGCAAATGATGTGGTCCGCTATTTTTTCCTGTTTTTTGGTGACCCCATGCTCCCGAACAAGAATGTTATTCTGGAGAATATGATAATTCCACACACCATCGGAAGTAAATTTACCCCAATTTTGAAGGTTCCCACTATTTACAGGGGTGGAAGGCTCGCTGATAAAGGCGGTTTTGGTGGAATTCACCCAGTCCACCTTTAAGCCGAGGTTTTCACTGATGAAACGCACGGGAACCAAAATCCGCCCGCTGATGCCGGTGGCAGGCACATCCATCTGAACGGACCTTCCGTCTACCAATGCGCTGTGGTTGTTCAATTGAATTTGAACCCTTTTTTCAGCTTTGGTGATGATCGCGGTTTTTATGGAATCATTCCACTGAACATCGGCACCCATGGCTTCGAATACAGCCCGGATGGGAACCATGGTTCGGTTGTTAATGAAGATTGGAGCCACGTCAAACTGAACCCGCGTATCATTCACATAAACCTTAATATCCTGATCGGATTCGTTTATAGCGAGGCTTGGAAGCGTTATGAAACAGAGCATGATATATGTAATTATAAAAAGAAGAGTTTTTCTCAATACCTTCGTTCCTTTCAGCACGCTTGTGAATATAACCAGGTTGATGGAACTTCGCTCTTTTCTTTATCATACCACTAACCGGACATGCTGCACAAGGGTTTGAGAAATCTGTGGGCAGGTGAAAAATGTCAGACTGCGTAATCATCAAGAGCGAGACCAGGATATTATGGCTGATTTGCCAATGAACCTGAGTCTCGCTCTCTCGTTTTGACTTATTCGCAAAGGAACCTGAGCTCCGCCCTCTTTTGTCAGGTTTGACTAAGGAACCTGGGTCCCGTCCTCTGGCTATAGGTTAAAGTGGCCCAGGTACCTGTCCCTCTGGATAAATTCGACCAAGGTACCCGGGCCCCGCTCACTGACTCGGGTTTATGCCTGAAGGAAGGCTTTATAGCCCAGGTAGGCTGCGTATACATCTGCTTTTGAGGTAACTTCAAAGGGTGAATGCATACTTAAAACCGGTACACCGCAATCGATGACATCCACACCGAGGTTAGCAATGTACATGGCAATGGTACCTCCGCCGCCCTTATCCACACCCCCCAATTCCGTCGTGTGCCAGGGGATGTTGTTGTCATTTAACACGGTTCTGATTCTTGAAAAGAACTCGGCATGCGCGTCCGAAGCACCGGATTTCCCACGGACGCCGCTGAACTTCATGATAGCCAGACCCTTGCCCAGATAGGCTGCATTGTATTTATCGTGGGTCCCTTCATAATTGGGATCCATAGCAGCGTTCACATCCGCCGATAGCATAACGGAGTGGTTCAGGCACCGTCTTAGCAGAATGTCGGTATAATTCTTTGAGGTCATATAGCACAGATCCGCCAGGAAGTCTTCCAGGAAACGGGACTCTGCGCCGGTATTGCCCACGCTTCCGATTTCCTCCTTGTCTGTCAGCACACAAATTGCGGTATACTCCGGAGCCTTTGCATCAAAAAGTGCGATCATTGAGGTATAGGCGCAAACCCTGTCATCCTGACCATAAGCAGCGATCATACTTCTGTCAAAGCCCAGATCCCGGGCTTTAAACGCGGGCACAAGCTCCAGTTCGGATGAGAGCAGATCCTCTTCGGTGATATCATATTTTTCATGCAGCAGGTTCAAAACATTCAGCTTAACCTTATCTTTTACATCCTTATCATCGAAGGGCATGGAGCCTGACAGCGCGTTCATCCCCTCACCGGAGATGGCATCGGTCATCTTCTTTTCCATCTGATCCTTTGCAAGATGCGGCAGCAGATCTGTAATGGTTAAAACGGGATCCCGCTCATCCTCCCCGATTGAAACCTGTACGATGCTGCCATCCTTTTTCAGAATAACACCATGAAGAGCAAGTGGAATGGCCAGCCATTGGTATTTCTTGATGCCACCATAATAGTGGGTTTTCAGGAATGCCATATCCGTGCTTTCATACAGAGGGTTCTGTTTCAGATCCAACCTTGGAGAATCTACGTGAGCCCCAAGCATACGTGCTCCCTGCTCCAGCGGTTTTTTCCCAATCACGGCAAAGGCTACCGCTTTGTTTTTAACATTCCTGTAAACTTTGTCACCTGCCGATAAGCTTTTTTGCCCGGCAATCAAGGTTTCCAGGTTTTGATACCCCAGCTTTTCAGCCTGGGAAATGGCTTCCTGAACAGCCTCACGTTCGGTTTTTGCCTTATCCAGAAAAGCTTTGTATTGATCGCAAAAACTGAATATCTTTTCTTTGTCACCGATCTTCTCCCATGCGTTTTTACTATTGTAACCAAGCTTATCCATCAGCTTTTGGCCATTGCTCTTTTCATTGGATTCTGCCATCTTTATTCCCCTTTCTCTATCTGAAATTTAATAATTTCCATTCATATTATACCACTGATAAATGGTATCAACCAAAGGGACTTTTGCAGCCTGTAAATCGAAGTGAATAGGCCGAGCTTTCATAAGGACGAAAAAAAACCCGGATGAAACCGGGCGAAAGAAGTGCGAACAGAACGACTCCGGCAGACACAGGTTTACAGGATAATACAGATCAACCCGCCGCTGCCTTCATTGATAATTCTCTGAAGGGTTTCCTGCAGCTTCATCTGGGCATCTTCAGGCATTTTGTAGAGCTTGTTCTGCAAGCCTTCCGTGATCAGGTCGTACAGTGATTTGCCAAAGATATTGGAATCCCAAAGCTTATCGGGCTGCCCCTCAAACTCCCGCAGCAGATAGTTCACCAGCTCTTCGGATTGCTTTTCCGAACCAACCAAAGGTGCAATTTCGGTTTCGATATCGGCACGGATCATATGTATGGAAGGTGCGCTGGCCCTCAGCTTTACGCCGAAACGGTTTCCCTGGCGGATGATTTCGGGCGATTCGAGCGTTAATTCATCCAACTGAGGTGTGACCACACCATAGCCTTTTGTTTTTACTTCATGCAATGCATACTCAATCTTTTTGTATTCGGTTTTCATTGTGGAGAGTTCTTTCAAAATACCGATTAATTCATGCTCGCCCTGGATTTCCATGCCTGTTTCGGTATTCAGGATTTTGTAAAACAGACCATCAGCCATGCTCAGCTCCATGTTCACACGGCCCTGGCCAAGCTGCATTTCCGAGATCCGGCCGTTTTTCAGGAATTCATAGTTTTCAAACTGACCCATGTTGTTGTTGATCTGCCGGATGGTTGCTTTATCCATGAAAACTTCACGTACAACATTCAGGATATCATTGCGAAGCCAATGCTGATTATCCAGCCGGGTGACCCATCTGGGCATGTCAATGGCGATTTCACGAACCGGGAACTCATACAGCATGGTTTGCATCACATAATGAATGTCTCTGACAGCCATATTCAGGCAATCCATCGGGATGACAGGCTTGTTGTATTTTTCGGTCAGCCTTTCGGCCAATTGTCTGGTTTCAGGCTGATCCGGGAAAGCGGAATTCATGATGATGATATAGGGCTTTTCATTGGCCTCCAGCTGTGCAATCACCTTCTCTTCCGCCTCTTCATATTCACTTCTGGGCACGTTGGTGAAGGTGCCGTCCGTCGTCATGGCAATAGCGACGGTGGCGTGCTCGCTAATCACCTTTTGGGTGCCCATTTCAGCTGCTTCTTCAAAGGGAATCGCATGATCGACCCATGGTGTGGTCACCATCCGGGGAGTTTCATCTTCCATATGACCTAATGCGCTTTTCACCAGGTACCCTACACAATCCACCAGCCTGACATTCATCGACGCGTTGTTTTCCATCGTGACGGTAACCGCTTCATTGGGAATGAATTTGGGTTCAGTGGTCATGATGGTGCGACCGGAGCCGCTTTGAGGCGTTTCGTCAATCGCGCGCCCTCTTTCGTATGGGTTTGAGATGTTCGGGATAACCAACCCATCCATAAACCTTTTGATAAACGTTGACTTTCCAGTCCTGACAGGACCAACAACCCCGATATAAATATCCCCATTCGTTCTCTGGGCTATATCCTCATAGATCCTGTAATCTCGTTCCACAGCGTATCCCCCTCTGTTTCATTCTCACAAAAAACCTTTGACAGCATCATCAGGGTCGATAAAAATCTTCTTTTCTGATCATATGCCGGGGAATATTTTTTATGGCTATTTCCCGGTAAGAGGTCTTATTTTTAACGATCTCCTGTGAAAAACTAAAACGGGTCACCCAATCCACTATAAAATATATTGAACCAGTCCATACTTTATGACAAAAATAAAGGATTAAATATTTACACCGTTACACCGGGGACAGGTTCCACTGTAAATAATTACACGGAGGGACACAGACTTCTGTTTAATGATTAAGCAGCGAGGTACCCAGGTTTTTATATAAGGAATATTTCACATGGAGTGACACATTCCTATTCTAATATTTAAACAGTGAGGTACCCAGGTTCCTATTTAAAGAATATTTCACACGGCAGGGTCAAAATTGCTATTTATATAATTCTATAGCGAAGGCCCAGGTTTCTTTGTAAATATTAGGCCAGTTCTTCGGATTCATGTTTTTACCCATACTAAAAATATGCTTTGAAATAGAAGGCTTACGAGCATTGCTAAGCCTTCTGCAAGACTATGCGCATATTTAAATGTATCTGTGAGAAAGTTTAGAAATATATGATTAAAAATTTACCTAAGACACTGTGAATCTAAGACCATGTGAATTAGCCAAAACTGGCGTTATTTAACCATATTTGTTGAAAATAAGCGAAGAAGTGGAGGCTTCAAAATGTATCAAAGCTAACATTTTTAGTATGCCCACTTCGCCTCCGGGGGGCAATTTTTTATATGGTAAACGAAGCCCAAGACAGGCCTTGCCCACCTTAATAATTGCATATACCTGTCTTTGGAGCAGTTAACCCGAATTAATGATCTCACCGGCTTATTTACATTGGGTCCAGGTTCCTTAATAAACCAATAGCCTAAAGGTGATGTTAATCTACGGTGGAAAGTTTCACCTAACGAAAAGCGCAGTCTTTACAGACACCGTAGAACTTAACTTTATGATCTTTAATGGTAAATCCATATTTTGAGAACACTTTATCTTCTATTTCATCCAGCAAATCATCTTCCACTTCGGTAACTTTCCCGCAAATTTCACACAGCAGATGATGATGCCGATGGATTTGTTCTTTCTTTTGCAGCTCATACCGGATACAGCCATCCTCGAGATCTACCGCGTATACATAACCCAGCTTTTCCAGCACAGGTAATGTTCTGTATACCGTAGCCACACCGACATCGGGGCACCTCTGCTTAACCAGTTCATAAATCTCCTGGCTGCTCAGATGCTCTCCATCGTGCTCCATAACGATGTCAAGAACGGCCTTTCTCTGTTTGGTGATCTTATAACCTTTTTCCCGCAGAAGCTGGGATAGTTCATCCTTTTGTATCAAAGAAAACACTCTCCAATTAATCTTATGAATACTTATACCGATACAGCTAATTATATCATACCGCAGCGGAGCTGAAAACTCCGTATAAAAATCAATTACCTTTATTCATTTCTATCGTTTTTTCTTTCTATATTGTGGTATGGTTTTCTGGTGAACCTGAATTCTCAGGTCTGCATGGGTTTTCAGTTATGGCTGAGTTCTCAGGTGCGCAAGTGTTTTCAGTTGTGGTTGAGCTCTCTGGTGCACAAGGGTTTTCAGTTGGGATCGAGTTCTCTGATGCACAAGTGTTTTCAGTTAAGGCTGAGTTCTCAGGAACACCTGATTCTTCAGGAAACTCGGAACCTTCGGGCTGCTCGTCACCCCCGCCACAGGAAATCTGCGATGAACTGGCTTGAAAGAGGTTAGTTTTGGTGCCAAAAATAAAAATCAACACATAAATCAGGAAAACAGTTGCGCTTTCAGTGGGGTAAAAATGAATGAAAAGGAGGTTTACCACAATGAAAATAAAAAAAACCAGCGCAATCCAAGCTAAAAATCTTCTTAACATATATACATCACACCATTCTATAATTTTTATACCGAGCGGGGTTCAGGTTCTTCATGTAAATGATCGAATCATTGTAATTTCCCTTAATAGCACCCCATAGGTATTTGACCAGGGTATGTATTTTAATTTCTTAATTGCGGTTAAGGTATCTGTCCCTCTTGGTTCAATTTAACCAAGGGACCTGTCCCTCATGGCTCAATTTGACCAAGGGACCTGTCCCTCATGGCTCAATTTGACCAAGGGACCTGTCCCCTCTGGTTCATAAATTTACACCGGAACCTGTCCCCTGTGTAAATTTGCGTTTTCTTCGGTTTTGGAGCCAGTCATGTATTTTCGCCTCATATCCATTCATGGATGGCAGATAATACTCTGTTCCACGCACCTCTTCGGGCAAATACTCCTGATCAACGATGTTCCCGGGGAAATCGTGGGCGTACAGATAACCGTTGCCATAGCCCAGTTCAGACATTCCCTCTGCCGGAGCATTACGCAGATGCATGGGTACCTCTCCGGTATTCTTCGTTTCCAAATCCTTCATCACCAGATCCAACCCCTTGTAACACGAATTGGATTTGGGGCTTGTTGCAACCATCACCGCGGCATGCGCCAGCAGCAGCCTGGCTTCGGGCATACCGATTCGCTCAATGGCCATTGCTGCGGAAACGGCAACATTCAATGCGCTGGGATTGGCCATGCCGACATCCTCCGATGCGCAGATGATGATCCGCCGAATTAAAAACTCCGGAGTCTCACCGGCATAAAGGGCCCTGCCAAGATAAAACAAAGCCGCATCGGGATCACTGCCCCGCATGGATTTAATGAAAGCGCTGATATTGTCATAATGCGCTTCGGAAGATTTGTCAAACCTGACAACTTTCTTCTGAACACACTCCTCCACAACACCGGTGGTGATTTCATACCTTCCGTCACTGGCGGTTTCACAGGTTAATACCGCCAATTCAAGCGCGTTCAGCGCGATACGGGCATCCCCGCCGGACAATACCGCCAAAAGCCTGACAGCATCCTCATCAATGGTAATATTCAGGTTACCGTAACCTCTTTCCTTGTCGGTCAGGGCTTGATGGATGATTTGAACAATATTGTTTTCTGTAAGAGGTTTCAGCATAAAAACCGTGGAGCGGGAGATCAACGCCTTGTTCACTTCAAAAAAAGGGTTTTCTGTGGTCGCCCCTATCAGCACCACGACGCCATTCTCCACATAGGGTAAAAGCGCGTCCTGCTGGGATTTGTTAAACCGATGAATTTCATCGATAAAAAGAACACAGCGGCCGGAGGGGTTTAAAAACGTATTCTCCGTTTCCTCCACCACCTGCTTGATATCTTTGACACCGGCGGTTACTGCGTTTAGCTTTCGGAAAACAGACTTGGTGGTATTGGCGATGATACGCGCAAGGGAAGTTTTCCCTGTACCAGGTGGCCCATACAGAATGATGGAGGAAATTCTGTCGGCCTGAATCATCCTGTGTAATAGCTTGTCTTTTCCAATGATATGCTCCTGCCCGATAAAATCCTGCAATGTCCGGGGCATCATCCGGTATGCCAGGGGTTCCTTCTTTTTATTCTGCTCCAAAGATAACTCCTTTCTAATCCTGATGATAGTTGCTATGGCTTAATCTTTACTATGCTCATCGGTTTTTACGTCGGAGTCGTTCTGCTCGAAACTATGGTGAATATCAGTTTCTAAGGTTGAGTTGTCTTTCTTTCTCTTTGATTTCTTTATCTTCTTCTCTTCCGGGTGGCTCAACCTGTATTTTTCATATAAATCCGGCCTTTTTTCCCGGGTACGATCCAACTTCTTATCAAAACGCCATTTCTGAATGTTGACATGATGTCCGGACAACAGGATATCCGGTACACTTTTGCCCAAATATTCGGGGGGCCTTGAATACTGGGGGTATTCCAGCAGACCATCATAATGGGATTCTTCTGAAAAGGCTTCTTCGCAGGCCAGTACTCCCTCCACCATGCGGCTGATACAATCTACCAGCACCATGGCCGGCAATTCACCTCCAGTCAGAACATAGTCACCGATAGATATTTCTTCATCAACAATTTCTTCAAGGATGCGTTCATCCACCCCTTCGTAATGACCGCAAAGAAGGATAATATGCTCTTCCTGCAACAGGCTTCTGGCTATATCCTGTGTTAAAACCCTTCCCTGTGGGCTAAGATAAATGGTTTTGGGCTTGTACGTCAAGCCATTGGTTACATGCAGCCACGCGTCATGAATGGGCTGAGGGGTCATAACCATTCCACTTCCGCCGCCATAGGGGTAATCATCCACTTTCTTATGCTTATCCTTTGAAAAATCCCGGATATTCCAGGTGCGAACGGTTAAACTTCCCTTCTCCCTGGCCCGGCCAATAATGCTGCTGGACAGAAAGCTGTTTACCGCTTCGGGAAAAAGAGTGAGTATATCAAATATCATCGCTCTACCAACCCCTCCGGAAGCACAACATCTATCTGCTGATTTTCAACATCCACCCTGCGAACCACCTGCTCCAGAGCGGGAATAAGAATTTCCCCGTATTTCCCTCCCATGGTGACATAAACATCATTGCTGCCGGTTTCCAGCACATCGGTGATCCTGCCCAGAAGAACTCCATTCTCAAAAACCTGGCATCCGATCAAATCGGCGATGAAGTATTCATTTTCCTCCAGGGGACGGGAATGCTTGCGATCCACCTTCACGCTGCAACCTTTCAGTGTGGCGGCTTTGTCCATGGTATCGATGCCACGCAGGGTTAACAGTACGAACTCCTTGTGGTACCGGGCCTTCTCGACAAAATGTTCGATCAGCTTTCCATTGATATCAAGCCAGATAAGCTTCAGATAATCAAACCGGCTGATATCGGAGGTTAAAGGCATTATCTTCAGCTCCCCGTTCACACCGTGCGTGTTGATGATAGTTCCGACTGTCAGGTATTCTTCCAAAGCAACTTCCTCCGGTTTAAAATGAAATACAGAGTATAAAGCCCCGGTCGTTTCAGCCGGGGCTTGTATTGCTGGTTATTCAGAAATTGGTTTCTCCACTTCCTTGATAGCCCATTTTTTCACTGTAACCTTTGTTCTTTCATTGCCGGTTTCAATGGTAAACTCATCATCCTTGATGTTGACAATCTTGCCGCAAATGCCCCCGATAGACAGGACCTTGTCGCCAACGATGGCGGCGTTAATCATTTCACGGGCCTTCTTTTCCTTTTTTTTCTGGGGCATAATCATCAGAACATACATTAAGCCGAACAACAGGATAATAGGGCCGAACTGAACCAAAAATACCATAAGGCCATTGCCTTGAGCTGCAGGATCTGCAGCGGTGGTGCCTGTTGTTGCACTTGCGGCAGCTGCCGTTAAAAACCAGTTCATATAATTTTTCTCCTTTCAATTTGCAAGCAATTGCTAAACCGGACGGTTACTGGCGCAATGCGTTTACCGCAGCCGGAATGAATTGCAAAACATCGTTTATTGATTGGAATGAGTTTCTGAAATGAAATCATCCCGCCAGACTAAAGACATTATACACAATAACCAAATTCAATTCAACCATTTATTTCATCGGAATTGACTATTGTCAAGGGTTTTACTGCTCCACTATTGCGCCGGTTTTCAAGGACTATTACTTCTTGATGGCACGCCGGTTCTCTGGTTCGTTTATTTCTTGTCAGTTACACTGAATCTTAGGGGCTTTCTTTCTTCACGGGAATGCCGGTTTTCTTGCTGTAACCGAATTTCAGGAAGAACTCATTTCTAAAATCCATCAGACGGTCATTGCGGATCGCCTCCCGCACATTTTCCATCAGCTTCAGCAGGAACCGCAGGTTATGCCAGGTTGCAAGCCTGAGCCCCAGCATTTCTCCGCTTTTGAAAAGATGGCGAATATAGCCCCGGGTGAAGTTCCGGCATACATAACAGTCACATTCAGGATCAATAGGGGTAAAATCCTCGGAATACTTTGCGTCCCTTACAATGATTCGCCCATTGGCAGTGAAAACAGTGCCATTGCGGCCGATACGGGTAGGCAGAACGCAGTCGAACATATCCACCCCCCGGATACTTCCGTCAATCAGATAATCGGGGCTTCCAACACCCATCAGGTAACGGGGCTTGTGGGCCGGTAACAGGGGTGTGGTTTCCTCGAGTATGGCGTTCATGACCTCCCCCGGCTCACCAACACTCAGACCACCGATGCCATATCCGGGAAAATCCAGTTCGGTCAGCGCTTTAGCGCTTTCCCGCCGCAGATCCACATAGGTGCTGCCCTGTACGATACCAAACAATGACTGCTTTTCGGTGTTTGCATGGGCTGCTTTGCTGCGTATAGCCCAGCGCGTGGTCATCTCCATGGATTTTTTTGCATAATCATAATCACAGGGATAGGGCGCACACTCATCGAAGGCCATCATAATATCCGAGCCCAGCGCGTTTTGTATCTCCATGGATTTTTCCGGTGAAATAAAATGTTTGGAGCCGTCGATATGAGAACGGAAGGTGACCCCTTCCTCACGAATATCCCTTAAGTCCGCCAGGCTGAAAACCTGAAAACCGCCGCTGTCTGTTAAGATTGGGCGATCCCAGTTCATAAAGGTATGCAGCCCACCGGCCCTTTCGATCAGCTCATGACCGGGTCTTAAATACAGATGATACGTGTTGCCCAGAATAATACCGGCATTTACTTCTTTCAGTTCATCGGGAGACATCCCCTTCACCGAAGCCTGGGTACCCACCGGCATGAACGCCGGCGTATCAAAGCTGCCATGAGGCGTGTGAACCCTGCCAAGCCTTGCTCCCGTTTGTCTGCATACATGAATTAACTCGTAAGTCACTGCTGCCATGATGAACTTCCTTTATATAAAATCACTGATACCGCGTGCGTGCAGTTGGTATTATGGGGACGGAACATCGTTGAGATGACGTTATTCCTCGACGGATATATCTTAACCCAGTTTCACTCCACGGTCAAGAAAAAGCAAAAGGGCAGGGATGGTTCCCTGCCCAAAGATTGAAGGGAAGTGGTTAAAAGTTGTTATTATCATAGTTTTGCTGGTTGTTTTGGTCCTGGTAGTTTGGATCCTGATAATCATATCCTCCCTGCTGACGCCTTTTATCTTTTGTCAATACCACCACACCAATGAAGATCAACATTGCGGGGATGATATATCTTGCCATGGTTCCCAGCGTATTGAAGGTCATGGAGAAGAATATGAGTGACAATCCAGTCAGAATTCCTACCGGAATAAGCAGTCCCTTCGATTGCTTTCCGAAGAGGTACAGTTCAAACAATCCAACGGCCGGTGCAAGAATGAAACCAGGCCACATAAAGCCCCAGATGTCCCAAAGCATTGCGCTTTGGCAGACAACCCCAACCGTCAGTAAAATGCCTCCGGGCACCAGCAGCCCAACATTCTTTCTGTTTGTGTAGTAACCGACATGGAACATGAGTGCCCCGAATATAATGATCATCGGCCAAAAGATACCAATTAGCCTTCCGAACTTTGGAACGATTCCCAGGTTGCTCAGTATCAAAAATGCTCCGATAATGATCAGCGCAGCGCCGCCTCCAATTTTTCCTGTTGGTTTATTGTTTTGATATTGATTCATAATATTCATCCTCCTAAAGAGCTAACTTACAATTGTTATTATAACGGGGGACTATGAAAAACCTCTTAGCCCTTCATTAGAATTTCATTAAAACAAACAATTTTTTTTCAAGAATTGACATACATTTTATGAGTGATTAAGCCAGTGCCAGTAAAAAAACAATCGGATGATTTCGTATGATGTTCAGGTTCTACCTGCCAACAGGGGGCATCATCATGGCTGTGTGCTTCATTAGGCTGTAATACAAACAAACTATAGGATAAGCATGGCATCTCCAAAGCTGAAAAAGCGGTATTTCTGTGCGATTGCTTCCTGATAGGCGGACAAAACGTTTTCCCTGCCGGCAAAGGCACTTACCAACATTAACAGTGTGGATTCCGGCAGATGAAAATTGGTGATCAGGCCGTTCAGAACCTTAAACGTATACCCGGGGTAAATGAAAATACTCGTATCACCTTCACCGGGCTGAACAAATCCATCTTCCCTGCCAACGGTTTCCAGAACGCGGCAGCTGGTTGTTCCGACGGCGATAACCCTTCCTCCCCTGCCTTTTGTACGGTTAATGATCTCGCAGGCCTGGTGGTCAATGGTATAATGCTCGGAATGCATGTGGTGATCCAGTATATTTTCTGTTTTCACCGGTCTGAAGGTGCCAATCCCAACATGCAATGTCAGCTCGGCAAACTCAACGCCAAGGCATTTCAGCTCCTCCATCAGTTCTTTCGTGAAATGAAGCCCTGCTGTTGGTGCCGCCGCTGAACCCTCCCATTTTGAATAGACGGTCTGATATCTTTCCCGATCTTCAAGCTTTGCTGTAATATAAGGCGGAAGCGGCATAATTCCCACCTGATCTAAAATCTGTTCAAAAACCCCCTGGTAGAAGAACTTTACCAAACGGTTCCCCTCTTCCAGGATGTCCACTATCTCGGCTTGTAAAAGGCCGGAACCAAAAACAAAGCGAGCTCCAGGTTTTGCCCTTTTCCCCGGCTTTAACAGAACCTCCCACAGATCCTGGCCCAGCTTTTTCAACAGTACAAATTCAATCCTGCCTCCGGTGTCTTCCCGCTCTCCGAGAAGGCGCGCGGGGATGACCCTTGTATTGTTGATCACAAGGCAGTCTCCGGGAACCAGATAATCCTTCAGATCATGAAAAAAACGATGCGTGGTTTGCCCCGTTTCACGATTGAGCACCAAAAGCCTGGACATATCTCTTTTTTGTGCGGGGCTTTGAGCGATCACGCCCTGGGGCAGCTCATAATAAAAGTCCTTTAAATGCATATTCTAACCTGCCTGTTTTTTTATAAAGGAAAAATGATCAAAACTATCATACAGAATTTGACCGGGATATACAAGGGCTCAATATGGCAAACCATAACTGCAGGTCAGCAGCAGTTCATATCAGATATTGATTGATGATCTGCTGCTCCAGCTGATAAAAAACTTCGTTTTGAACCGATCGCTCCTCAAAGGGCATCGGATTATGAATTTCTTTGAGGATGGCCGTGGGCTTGTCGGAAAGAATATAGATTTTATCTGATAATAGCAGGGCTTCCTGCACATCATGGGTAACCATCAGCACGGAGGGACGATGCTTCATCCAAAGGTCCTTGAACAGGGTGAGCACCTTCTGTCTTCTTTTGATATCCAGGGATTGAAAGGGTTCGTCCATAAAAAGGATGTCTGACCGGATGATAAATGCCCTTGCTATGGACAGACGCTGGCTCATGCCACCGCTTAGCTGGGAAGGGTAATGCTTTTCATAGCCTGTCAGACCAACAGAATCAAGCATTTCCTGGCAAAGCCTGCTCTTTTCGTTCCCATCCATAGTCTTTGGCAGGACAAATTCAAGGTTCTGCACAGCATTCATCCAGGGCAGAAGCCTTGGCTCCTGAAATAAAAATCCCGGAACCCGCTCTTCCATACCGGAGATTTCTCCGGCATCCGCCGGTATCAGGCCCGCAACAATCTTCAGCAGCGTGGTTTTACCACAGCCCGAAGGCCCGAGAATGGCCGTGATGCCGTGATCCTCAAATGTCATTTGCAGGTTGTCGAGAATGATCTGTTCGTAATATTGTTTTTGAATGCCGGTCAGCTTGATCATCACCGTCTCTCCTTAAACCATGGTGAAGCTTACTTCCTTTGTTTCTCTTCAAACAGCTTCTTCAGAGCAAAGTCAAACAGCAGAGAAAGAACAATTACAATGATGGTCCATGCAATAATTCCCGCCAGATCAATTTGTATTTTATGCAGATACATCTGGGCACCGATGGTGTTTTGCGTAATGAAATTGAAAACCTCGGCGGTAACCATGATCTTAAAGCTAAGCCCCAGCGCTGAACGGGATCCCGCTGCGATAAAGGGCTTCAGCGACGGAATATAGATGCTTCGAATCACCCTTTCCCTGCTGATACGGTATATTTGGGCCATTTCCAGCAGCCGCGGATCTGTACTGACAAGCCCTTCGGAGATGTTTGTATAAAGAACCGGAAACACCACAAAAAAACAGATTACAACCGGTGTTACTGAAACCGGCAGTAGTAAAAGCGCCATCAAAATAATCGCAACTGTGGGCACGGAGCGGATGATACCAGAGATACCCTCCATGAACCTGTGCAAAAAGGGCGCGAATTTGCTGGCTATCCCCAGCACCAAAGCGGGGATAAAGGCTGCGATGAAGCTGATAAAAACAGCCTTCACTGTATTCGTCACAGATGGCAGGAATTGTCGCCCGGTGATGATCGCTGCCAGAGATTGCACAACCTCAAGCGGAGAAGGAAAAATGAGCGTTTTCCTTCCCAGCGAAAGAAGCTGCCACAACAGGATGAAGGCAATGAACAGGATAGCCTGGGATAACCATTGAATTTTGTTCCTGGCAGGCTGCTTAGGAGAGTGTTCCAGTGGGTACACTCCCGGATTGCCGGATTTTATGTTATAAAATCCTCTGTTAACGGGTCGCTCATCGCCGGATTTTATGTTATAAAATCCTCTGTTAACGGGTCGCTCATCGCCGGATTTT
>CAYVFB010000006.1:0-50358 GCA_964450305.1 uncultured Ruminiclostridium sp. | reverse complement strand
TGTTAACGGGTCGCTCATCGCCGGATTTTATGTTATAAAATCCTCTGTCCATCGTTTTTCCTTTCACAACATGGGGGTTGATCGACACTCTTAAATTTCGCCCAGCATTATACGTTAAGCCATCCAGTTGATATTCCTGGTTTAAGCCATCTTGTTGATATTCTTGGCTACGTATCCAGTCTTAAGCCTTAAAGCTATCCTGCTGATACTCTTGATTACTCGCCTGACTTCACTCCATAATACAAACCATCGTCCGGTAAAACCCCACCCACGGTTGCAGGGTTGAAGTCATACAGAATCTGAAAGAAGTCCTTTAATTCCTTTTGCACATTTGCCACAGATTGATATCGGATGTTGTTTCCGGGCATTGATTTTTCAACTACCGCCACAGGCAGTCCCATTTCAAGCTCTTGTGCGTAAAGCCCCGCTTCCGCCGGGTTCTCATTCAACCAAACCATACCCTCTTCAAGCACCTTCAAATAATTCTTTACCAGCTGCGGTGCATTTTGAATCAATTCATCCTTCACAAAAATCCCGGCCTGGGGATAGCCTTTTTCAGTCTCAAAAGCCTTGTTCCACTCCTGTTGTAAATCAAGCATGATATGGGTTTCAGGCTTTTTCATTTTTACGGTTGTCAATACCGGCTCGGGGAGCATTGAAACCTGAGCTTTTCCTGCGATGAAGTTTGGGGCCAGTTCTGTTGCACCTGAAAGGTAAACAAGGGTAACGTCCTTATCCGGATCCAGTCCGTTTTCCTTTAAGAGGGTTCTGAATACTATATCGGGCACCAGGCCTTTTCCCATCAGATATATCTCCTTACCCCTCAAGGCTTCCCAGCCCTCCAGCTGCTCCTGTGATGCAATAAACAGGTTTCCCCAGGTGACCACGGATGCCAGCTTATAGGGCAGCTTCTTTTGATAAAGCTGGGCGGCCAGGTTTACCGGGATGACCGCGAAATCCGCTTCTTTTGCTGTCATCCTGGCTACAATGAGATCAGTGGTTGGAACGACTTCATATTCAATACCAACACCATCCACCTCGGCCGTATCCTTCATGGGTTTGGCTATACTGATGGCTGTAGCGCCAGCCGGAGCTGCCACCTTCAATTGCTCTGGCTTTATTTCCGTTGAACAGCCGGAAACCAGGGTGAACAGCAACAATCCGATGAGCAGTAATTTCATTTTCCTTGTCATAAAAACCTCCACTAAAAAAGCCCAACCGGAACGGATGGGCAAAATATATCTACCATCCCCTCCACATGGAATACTCCATGTTCTCAGGTATGTAAAAACGAAGGTTATCCTTACAAAAACCACGTGGCCTTTGTTCAGATGCACTATCTATTGGTTACCACAAATAGTCATTCTCAAACAGTATCTTTGTGATTATTTTAACAGATACGCCAAAGAAAAACAATCCCTTCTGTTATCATTCATCATTAAAGATCCAATATTATTAACAAGATGATACTTTCTTCATTTCATAGCTTGTTGACATTGAAAAGACGTATGTCTTCCTTTCGATGTTCCGCCCGCCATAATGCCAACTGTACATAAGTGTGCAAACATTTGTGAAAAGAGGAATATGTTCGTGCGGTTCTGAACTTTTCAGATTTAAAAAGCTCAATTCTCCTTTTTTGCCTGATCATTTCTGAATACAAAAATCTTGCTGGCAATATAGTTCGCAATCAGAACCAGCGTTAAAGAGATGATCTTGAATACCGATATGCGAACTACAATTAAATTCAGCTGCAGGTCAAAGTGCAGCAAGTTAAACAGGATAAAGGTAGCGCCATACTCAAACAACAATGAGACCAGAATTCTTGCTGAAAAAAATTTATACATCTCCACCCAGAAGTTGCCGTCGGAATCAAAAACAAAGCTGCGGTTTGTTAAATACGCGAACAGGATGGCCAGGAGGATGGCGGGCAGATTGGAAAGGTACCAGCTGTCCTGCCCCAGAATGTTTTCGAGGAGGGTGAAAACGCCAACATTCACCAAGGTAGTCAATACGCCAAAGATCAGGTAGGATAAGGGTTCGTAAAATCTGTAAATTAAATCTGCCAGTTTGCTTTCCCTGCGCTTCGATAACCGAAGCAGAATTTTCTGTTTGTATCTCATTTTCTCTCTTCTTTCATTGTTTTCTTCGTGAGTTCATGGTGCCTCAACGCGTGAATTTTCACTTTCATGCACTTACTGTGCAGGAACTGGTTTTTGTAAGCCAGTTTCCGTCATAACAGAGTTTAGCCGCAAAAAATCAATAAAAAGAAAAACATGATATTACCGGGCTGGCAAACATTCCAAGCATAAAATGCCGAATGGAGGTTAAATCATCATTATCATCATACAGAAAGTGTTACCTGTTCTCAAGCACTTTTTCAAATCTGTATTTGTATAAAATAGATTTATCACTACCTGCATCAGTCTATGCGTTTTTACCCTTTTGTTACATTTGGAACCTTTCTGCGCACAAGTTTTAAAATGGATTCTGCACTCTGTCATAATCATAAAAATTTTTATATGGAATCTGTTCCTTCTGTAAGTCCGGGTATAAAAGCCTGTAAATTGCAAACGATAAGCGATGAACGAAAGCAATAATGAAAAAATATGACAGGAGGTGTTTATGTTGAGTAACATGATGCAAAACCAAAACCAAAGCCAAAGCCAGAATGCAGGCATGATTACAGCAAAAAACCTGACCATTCTTGAAGACCAGATGAGCAAGGAAGCGTTAAATTACAAAAAGATGAACCTTTATGCGGAGTACTGCAATGATCAGCAATTGAAAAGTGTCTGTCAGAAGGCTGCACAGATGCATCAAAAACATTTTGACACGCTGTACAACTATTTGAATTCACACAACAAACCCATGCAGATGCAATAAGCTGCTTGATCAGAAAGGAGGAAACACATGCATACCACACCAAATTTAACAGAACAGGAAATAATGACCGATGCTCTGAATACCGAAAAGCTTTCCATTACATCCTACGGCACTTACCTGGCTGAAGCTACCTGTCAGAATCTTAGACAGGAACTGAACCAGATCATCAATGAAAACCAACAGATTCAATTTGAAATATTCGACAATATGCAAAAACGCGGCTGGTATCAGCCTAAAAATGCCCAGCTGAATGAAATTCAGCAGAGCGTGCAGAAGCATGGGCAAATGAAACAAAGCCTTAGCAGTTAAGAACTAGCAGAAAGAAACATTAAAAAGGCCTGGTTTTCCAGGTCTTTTTATTATCAAATTACTCAGTTCCGGGTTTTTCATAGTAAGATCCGCTTTAATACATTATTTCTTATGATTTTCAAACATCAGCCTGCATTTGTCAGCCCGATACTTGGATACGATTAACTCGACAGCCTGTCCGCTTTTTGAATAGAGCACATTGCTTACTTCGATGAGTGCCTGGCCTGGTTGAACCTGGAGCAAGCCCGCATCTGTCTGATCGGTAAAAATCACCTCTAATGTGCTTTTGGAAATGCAGGGAACCAATGGATATTTGCCGCGTAAAATTTCAAAAGAAGGCTTTTTATTGGTGATATCCTCCGCAATGTCAGGGAAAAGGCTAACTGGAATATAGGAAGTATTCACAGAAAAAACTTCATCATTGCGTTTGCTTACATAGATGATCTGTGTGAATTCATTACGCTCGGACTTGACATTAAACACTTCGCGCAGTTTTGAAAAATCATCCGAGCTGACCGATGATACCGACATAACATCCTTTTTATCAGGATCCATACTGTCAAGAATGGAGTCGGTGAAGCCGTTGTAATCTTTAATATTGACACTGGATTTACGTTTGGAGACAAAGGTTCCCTTGCCCTTCATCTTGTATAGCTGCCCGTTATTTGTTAAATCATTGATCGCCTGCCTTACGGTAGGCCGACTGATGGAATATTCCTCGCATAAGTCTTGTTCAGATGGGATTTTTGAGTCTTCCTCGTATTCGTTGGTTTCAATTTTTTCAAGAATGATGTTTTTTAACTGACAATACAAAGGTACCGTACTGTACTTGTTAATGCCTGCCACAACCATTACCCCCAGTTTTTCTGTAATTGCTCTCTGTCTGTTTTCTTCATTCGTATAGCCAACACATTCCCAAGTTTGTACTGAATCGCTTTCATTTGTATGGTAAGCACGAAGCGTGGTTGTTATGTTGTTAATATGTTCTTACATCTTATCAGGTTATTATAGAATAATCAAGTACCATAATGATTTTTAAGTTTAATGGTTTTCAAGATCATGAATTTAAAGCTATAAGCACTGGCATGTTTGTAAAGACAACATATTGTTCTTACATCATGCTCCTTTTCTTTAACAACTCTATTATAACTTGATTTCTTTTAAAAATCCAGCTATAAAAATGGTTTTTTTTACTGGCTTAAAGAAAACAGCAGAATTCAACAAAGCTAAAGACAATTGATGACAAGACCCCTGCAAAGATCTGTTATGGCAACTAAAAAAGCATTATCTGTTTATACAGACAATGCTTTTTTTCTCAGTAACCTGTAGTGCAGAAGACAAGGAGGAAATGGTATATTTCCCGTATATGCGGGTTTATTGAAGCTTTTCAAGTGCCACCAGCTCTATACAGGTACAAACGATTTCAATGGCCTGAGTTAATTCATTCAGCGGCGGAAAAGATGGAGCCAGACGGATATTTCTATCTTGCGGATCAATACCATAAGGATAAGTTGCACCGGCACCCGTTAACGTAACACCGGCTTCCTTTGCTTTGGCCACAACCTTCTTTGCGCAGCCCGCCGGAACATCCAGGCTGATGAAATAACCACCCCTGGGAGATGTCCATTCTGCCACATTCAGACCCTCCAGGTTTTTCTTAAGAATCGCGATGACCGCTTCAAATTTCGGTCTGAGGATCTGCGCATGCTTCTTCATGTGGGCCTTGATGCCATCGTAGTCTTTGAAGAACCGCGCATGCAGCAAATGGTTCACCTTGTTTGGGTTAATGGTTTGTATGGAAATCTGGGAAAGAGTATGCCGGATGTTGTCCCGGCTGGCGGCCATAGCAGCCACCCCTGCCCCTGCAAATGATATCTTGGCTGTGGATGCAAAGATGAATACTCTGTTCGGGTTTCCGGCCTTCTCGCATTCTTCCATAATGTTCAGCAACGGGTTTTCTTCATAAAACTGATGCACCGAGTAAGCATTATCCCAAATAATGAGGAAGTCTTCTGCTTTTGTTTTCATTTGAGCCAGTCTTTTCACCACGGTGTCTGAGTATATGGCACCAGTGGGGTTGCTGTATTTTGGAACACACCAGATTCCCTTCACGGCTTCGTCGTCACGGACCAGTGTCTCGACAAGATCCATATCCGGACCATCATCCTTCATCGGAACTGTAATCAGCTCCATACCGAAAAGCTGGCTGATGGCAAAATGACGATCATAACCCGGACTTGGACAAAGGAACTTCACCTTTTCCAGCCTGCTCCAGGGCTTTGCGCCCAAAAGGCCGTGATTGTATGCCCGTGCAACGGTATCATACATCAGGTTCAGGCTGGAACTGTCCCCAATGATGATTTGGTCTGAAGCCACATCAAGCATTTGCGCAAAAATTCTTTTCATCTCAGGAAGACCGTCCGGCATTCCATAGTTTCTGCAATCAACGCCATCTTCAGATTTAAAATCGGTAACCTGCGTATACAGGCCATTGGACAGATCCAGTTGTTCTTTTGAGGGTTTGCCCCTTGACATGTCCAGCTTCAGGTTTTGTGCCTTATACTGTGCAAAACGGGCTTCCATAGCCTGCTTGCGTTCAATTAATTGTTCTGTAGTAAAACCTTCATACATCTTCATCATCCCCCGATGGTTTATGTTTCATATGGCAAATGGTGAAACAGGCGACAAATCTTTGACGACTGCCTTGTGATGCCTTTATTGATACATCCTGACTGCTGCTGTACCCCATATGCCTGAATTTCCAATTCTACATTATCATAAACCATTTTAATGAATTTTGCAAGTTGGACTTTCAAATAATTCATATTTTTATTTTATGTTTTTCTGCTAGTGGTAATAATGCAGTACTTTCTTTGCCAGGTTTCAATATTACGGCATAATCAATATTAAAAAATGCATAAAGAATGTGATATGGTGAATGATTCTAAACAGCTCATGATATGTTCCTGATCTATCAAAATAAAACATTTTAATTCTAACTTAGAGCCACGAAGAAAATGTTCAGCCTTGTTTGAACTTATTCGTATTTTACCATTTTCAACCATACTATAAAAACATCCAAAACGCTTTGAAGCATATTTTTTGTTCGGATGGCTTTTCCTGCCCGAATCACTGATTCGCACAGGATCTTTTCGCCAAGGTAGATCGACATCGTTCCGACAATCTCCTTTTGCCTGATCGGCGCGTATAACATTTTCGGCAAGGAAATTTTTGTATACAGACAGGCTTTTTCACTTTCCGTAACAGGCATGGTAATGGTTTTCTCCACATAAACCGGTACTTTCTTCTCAAACCCTTTGTATACCGGCACATAACCGATGTACTCGCTACGGATCAGCGTTTGGGGAAAGTAAGCTTCAAAGGTATAATCAAGAATTTTCTTGCTGCTTAAAGCGCGCTGGTTTCTGTTGTCGCAAAAAAGAACCACCGAAATAAAACGCCTGTCTTCCCTGGTCGCTGAAGTGATCAGGCACCTCCCCGCTTTTCCGGTATAGCCTGTTTTAACGCCGTCCGCACCCTCATAGCCCATCAGCATTTCATTGGTATTGTACATCAGCCTCTTGCCTACCTGAATGGACTGAGTTTTTACTATCTCATTGAACGTCGGATTTTTCAACGCATACCGTGTGATCAGCGCCATATCGTATGCGGTTGAATAATGCCCTGTTTCATCAAGCCCATGGGGCGTAGTAAACCGGGTGTTGTATGCGCCAATTTCACGAGCTTTGTCATTCATCATTTGAATAAAGCTTTCAACGCTTCCTCCGATATGCTCCGCGATGGCAATGGAGGCATCATTGCCCGAACGCATCATCAACCCGTACATCAATTCCTTCATTGACAACACTTCACCGGTTGACAGGTCGATGGTTGACCCCTGTACCATTGCCGCCCTTCTGCTCACAGTAACAACCTCGTCCAAATTACAGTTTTCAAGTGCTACAATGGCAGTCATCACCTTGGTGGTACTGGCCATGGGTCTTTTTATGAAGGCGTTCTTTTCAAACAGAACACGTCCTGACTCAAAATCTATTACAATAGCCGAACGCGCATTAATTTGCGGTTCTTCCCCATTGAACGTTTCCAGCGAAAAATCCTCAAATACGGAGGATGCAGGTGCTTCTTCAATCAAATCATCCGCATTTGCTATAGAAAAAAACAAAACGGAAAAGATAAAAGAAAGGATGAATAGCTTTTTCAAATCAATTTCCTCCCGGTAAAGGAACAGTCATTTCGTAAAACATCGCACAGGAGCAAAGCACTATGATGGATCACTGGCAAAAAATATCCATACCTGTAACTCAATCCTATCCATATATATTGGTAATTTAAAAAGAATAGTACAACCATGAAAAATTCCCGGTTCCAGGAAAAGAAACCGGAAAAACCTCATATAATAACTTACAGATGTAAAACATCAAATAAAAACAAGCATTTGAAGTTTTACATCTGTAAGTACCGATAATGGGTTGTGGGCGAAGCCCACTTTAGTATAATGAGGTGCTTGGTTATGTTGAATTCTCAAAGAGTAAAGGATTTTGCAAGGCAAAATCCAGCAATCCGGGAGTGTACCCACTGGAACACTTCCATCAGCGACCCACTGGTAAAAGATTTATCCAGGCAAAATCCAGGAATCCGCGAGTGTACCCACCAGAACAGTTCTACCAGTAACCGGTCGAATACAATCGCACGCAGAATGATCCAGGATTGGATTTCCCTGTTTTTTTTGCTGACAGTTTTATTGTTGATAAAAAACTTCGTGGTTCGCGTTGATTTCAATACAGAAGATGTGTTTTTTGAACCAAACACCTACTATGCGGCAAACAGTCCATACCACATTCATATCAATCTGGATGAACAGATAATGTATGTATTCAGGAATAATGAGTTAGAAAAAACATACCCTGTTTCCGGAGGAAAAAACGCAACACCCTCCCCCCTCGGAGAATGGGTGATCATCCAGAAAGCGAAGTGGGGAGACGGTTTCGGCGGTTCCTGGATGGGCTTGAACGTACCATGGGGTAAATATGGTATTCATGGAACCCGGACACCCTGGGTAATCGGAAAAGAAAATGTTTCCGGCGGGTGCATCCGAATGAAAAATGAAGACGCAAAGGAGTTATATGGGTTTATCCCCTACGGAACAAAGGTAACCATCGTATTTGAGAATCAGCCGTTCCGTACCCTGAAAGATGGCGATTTCGGCTCAGATGTGTACCAGGTTCAAAAAGCATTGAAACAGTTGGGATATTTTCACGACTGGTGCAATGGTAAATATGGTACCAACACTAAAAAAGCAGTGATAACTTACCAGCAGGAAATGGGCTTTTCCGTTTCCGGTAAGGTGAATATCAGCACGTGGAATAAGCTGATACAGCAGTATGAGGAAAGCCTTCTGGAGTGAAAAAAATTAAAAGCATAGCGGGATTAAGGTGAAAGGAATTTGATAAAAATATACTCCCTTCAGGCTGGAAGAGGGATTCAGAACCTGGGGAGATATTTTATCGATATGGTGAAGCATTGTTTGATAAAATATACCCTTCCAGGCTAGAAGAGGGATTCAGAACCTGGAAGGAGATATTTTATCGATAAGGTGAAACATCGCTTGATAAAATATACCCCTCCAGGCTGGAAGAGGGATTCAGAACCTGGGGAGATATTTTATCGATATGGTGAAGCATTGTTTGATAAAATATACCCTTCCAGGCTAGAAGAGGGATTCAGAACCTGGAAGGAGATATTTTATCGATAAGGTGAAACATCGTTTGATAAAATATACCCCTCCAGGCTAGAAGAGGGATTCAGAACCTGAAAGGAAATATTTTATCGAAATGTTAGAACTCATTGCCAAACTCAAATCGGGTCTACTGTTTCAGGAATTACTTCCTGCTGCCTTCTCTAAAACCTAAAGCGTTCAGTCATCAGCCCTTAACCGATCCTATGGTCATGCTTTCAATGATCTTGTCATTTAAGAACATATAGGCTGCAAGGCTTGGAATGACCATGATTACAACTGCTGCCAACTGCACCGTCCAGTTGGTGGAATATTGTCCCTTGAAACGAGTCAAACTAACCGGCAGTGTTGTTTTTACGGGATCTGACAGAAAGATTAGCGCAAACATCAATTCATTCCACATGTTCACAAAATTATATATCGTGATGGTCGCAATAGGGGTTTTGGACATCGGAATAATAATCTTCCAGAATAAACCTGCCATCCCGCAACCGTCAATGACCACCGCTTCTTCGATTTCTCTGGGAAAGGTGGACATAAAGCCCGATAGAATAAAGATGGATGTCGGCAGCGCAAAGGCCACATAAGGTAGAATCAGTGCTATGTATCGGTTTGTGATGCCCCAGTCGTTGAACATCGTAAAAAGCGGAATCAAGGTGGAGTGAATTGGGATCATTACACCCATCAGGATCAGGCTTAGTGTCGGGTTTGAAAGCTTCCACTTCAGCCTGGTCAGCCCGAAGGCAGCCATGGAGGAAACAATAATGGTGATCCCAACGGAAGAAACAGCCACCAAAGCGGAGTTGATAAAGCTTTTACCAATCTTTCCTGCCGACCAGGCTGTAGCATAATTTGAAAACCGGAAGGATTCCCCAAACCACCAGGGATTATTAAACAGTTCGGAATTGGTTTTCAATGAGTTCATTGCAAGCCATATCAGAGGATATATACAGGTAATAGATAAGCAAATCAGCACTGCATAAAACAGGAACGAGCCCAAAGCTTTTTTTCGCTGCTGTATATTTATTTTCATGGTAAAGCACGCTCTCCTTTTGCCAACATTAATACTCCAATTTGTCGCTATGAAATACCCTGTTGAGAATAAAGGTTATCAACAGGCACAGCACAAGCAGAACCATTGCAACAGCACTGCCGTAACCATACTGCATGTCCCGGAAGGATTTGTAATACATATAGGAGGCAATTACTTCGCTGGCGTGATTGGGGCCTCCGTTTGACATGACATAAATCAGGTCAAAAAACCTTAGAGAACCTGTGGCCATCAAAACCGTATCAATCCGGATCACATGTCGAATCAGCGGAAGAGTGATATATCGGATCATTGTCCAGTTGTTCACGCCATCAATCAGTGCTGCCTCTTTGATTTCCTTTGGTATGTTCTCAACAGCGGCAAGGTAAAGGATCATATGGTAACCGACAAACTGCCAGCATATGGTGATGATAATGGAAGGCAAAACCGTTTTCTTATCCGCAAGCCACAACCGGGTCAGTCCGTCAAGCCCCAGGAACTCCAATACCTTGTTAATAATACCGAACTCGGGATTGTAGATAAATGTCCACAAAAGACCGACGGCAACACTGGACAATATGTTGGGAAGGAAAAAAACAGTCTTGAAATATCGTTTGCCTCGAATCGTTCCGCTTAACGCGATGGCGAGCAAAATAGCCAGAGGTGTCTGGATGATAAGTGATGCGAACATCAATACGAATGTATTGACCATCGATGTCTGGAATATTTTGTCCTTTGTAAACAGGTTCACGAAATTATCGATTCCCACAAACTTTTTAGCACCCAGGATATTCCATTTAAAGGCGCTGTGATATGCCGTATTGATAATCGGAACTAAAACAATACAGATATAAATCAGCAGTGCCGGTAATACAAAGGCCAGGATTGTTCTTTTCCTTCTCAGCATTAAATCCATTTTTGGTATCTCCCTGATGTTATTGTGATAAAACCTGATTTCAGCAATTGGTTGCAGGTATTTTGAACGGTCAGGGGTTCAGGTTTCCCTGACCGTTCAGATACTTCTTTATTCCTGATTAGCTTCGGTGAAATCCTGCAGTATTTGAAGCGCTTCCTCAGGTGCGGTTCCGGCGGTAATAGCCTGGATGGCATTGTTGAATTCATTGCCGATCGTTGGGCCAAGAGCTACATCATAAAACAGGAACATCTCGGTCATTTCCTTTTGAAGCTCAGATACTTTCACTGCGACAGGATTCGCTTTTGCGGGATCCAGCGTCGCTGTGGTTGCAAGAAGGTTTCCTTCTGCCGCAAACTTCAGTTGTGTATCGGGTTCGGACATCAGCTTCAGGAAATTAACAGCCGCATCTTTGTCCTTACAGCTTGAACCAATCGCAAAGCTTTGGTCGGGCTGACCGAGCCATGCATTCGGATCTCCTTTTCCGCCTTCAACTGCAGGGAATTTACAAACATCAACCTTTCCCTGAAGCGGGCTTTCGCTGTTGGTCAGCTGTTGAATTGCCCAGCTTCCCATCACATGCATCGCTGCCTTTCCTTCAAGGAAATTAGCACGGGACGGATCGTTGTCAAGAGCATTGAAGCCTTCCGGGAAAGCGTTCAATTGCACCAGCTCATACATCTTATTCCCAGCCTCTACGAAGGATGGATCCAGCCATTTTCCTTCGCCTGATACAATCTTGTTGAACGGGTCGCTTCCGCCTACACGGTTTGCTATCATTTCGGCGTACATCGCGCCCACCCACGGTGCCTTGTTGCCAAGCGCGAAAGGTGTTATACCGTTTTTGTTCAGCGTTTCACAGATGGTCTTCAAGTCTTCGAAGGTTTCAGGTTCTTCAATGTCATATTGATTGAAAATATCCTTATTGTAGAACAGGCAGACCACGGTCTGTGTGTTTGGAGCAGCGTATATTTTACCATCAAAGGTAAACCCGCCGAATATACCGCCAACATAACGGTTTTTCCATACCTGATCCTGATTCAGTGCTTCATTCAGGCTGTAAACCTTTCCTGATTCAACATAGGGCTTTAAGAAACCTGCAGCCCAGGTATTGAACAGGTCGGGATCATCATTGGCTGCCATAAGCGTCGCAATCTTTGTTTTGAATTGCTCCTGTTCAGTAAACTCTACTGAAATTTCAGCGGTGTCTTTATATTTTTCATTGTAAAGAGCCACTGCTTCCTTGATAATGACAGAGTTCGGGTCGGTCTCAATCCCCCATGCCTCTATCTTCAAGGATGATTTTTCTTTTCTTTGCGGGGTTACCACTTCCGCACCGGTATTCTCTCCGCCTGAACCCGAGATCGGGCCGGGAACCACACATCCGGTCAATGCCAGTGCGCCTGTAAGCAACATGCAAAGAAGTAAAACTGAAATCTTTTTCATGTCCTTTTGTCCCTCCTTTTTATTTGGCAATATTTTCTTTGCCTGGATTCCATTATATTGAAAAGTTGATGGAAACACATTGGAGAGAATAAACCAGAAACTTAAAAATATAAACTTTATTGAGATGCTTTATAAGAGATTTTGTATAGGAAATCCTGCATGATTGACCCATTAGCCAGGGTTTTTGTAAACAAAATCCCCTTAAACAGACAAATAAACACACAAGCAATGCTTGTGCGTTGTTTTAATGATTTACCATCGAGAATGAGTGTGACGTATTCCAGGGTGTGCAATCGGTGATGTATTCCCACCATTACACGTTTTTAGCCCTGGATAAAAATACTATATAGAGGTGGGGCTCCAGAACTGAATATGGCCTTGTTTTGGAATGCAGATGGTCACTGCTGTACCCTCACCGGGTTTACTGGTGATGGTGAAAGGGGTTTCATCCCCGTAATACATGCGGATGCGTCTAACAACATTCTTCAGCCCGATATGAGTGTGTCCTTCCTGCTTGAACTCGTCATTGTTCGTAAGGATTATTGCAACCAGGTCCTCCTCCATACCAACCCCGTCATCCTCAACACGAAGCTCAATCCTATCGGTCAGGTTTTTCCCGGTGATCACAATTCCGCCATTACCAACCTTCCCCTCGATACCATGAACAATGGCATTTTCAACGATGGGCTGTAAGATGAGCTTGGGGATTTTGATCGGAAGGATGGCTGGATCAATTAAAAAATCCACCTTTACTTTTTCGCCATATCGGAATTTCTGGATGGTCAGATAGTTATCGATATTGCGGATTTCCTCCTC
The DNA here is from genome assembly GCA_964450305.1 of uncultured Ruminiclostridium sp. Taxonomy (GTDB): domain Bacteria; phylum Bacillota; class Clostridia; order DSM-8532; family DSM-8532; genus JAAYJG01. The sequence goes on along the minus strand of CAYVFB010000006.1, from coordinate 37,206 downwards.
AACAGTGACAAAATCTTCACCGCCGATACTACTGCGCATCAGATCGCCCAAAGCTTTCACCATCTTACCGATTTCAGGCACACCACGGATTCTGGCCATCCAGTTGATGGATTCCAGCGAATTATATAAAAAATGCGGGTTGATCTGCATGCGCAGTGATTTCAGCTCGGCCTTCTGTTTCAGTAATTCCTCCTGATAAACCTTTCGGATCAACTGTTTCACCTGTTCCACCATCTTATTAAAATGAAGGCTCAGGGTGCCGATCTCATCCTTAGAGACATAGGTGCTGGATACGCTGAAGTTACCATCTCCAATTTTAAGCATTTTCTGTGACAGCTCCCTCACCGGTCTTGAAATACCATTGGATATTGCGATGGATACGGCGACGGACAGCAGGCAGGCTGCCATAATGACCAACCATATCCAGTTCCTTATCCAATGTATATCTTTGTCATATTCCATAGTTGGAATATAACTGAATAGCCTCCATGAAGTTCCTTCAACAGTCCTGTAGGTTACATAATAATTATTTTCAATGATTTTAAAGGTATTAAAGTCATCCGCGGTTGCATTGTTGATTATTTCCACAGCCGTAAACGAGTTTTGTGAACCGAGCATAGCCTTGTCCCGGCAGGATATAATGCTGCCCCGTTCATTAATGAGCAAAAGCTCGCCGTTGCCAAAAAACTCCGCTTCACCAAAGGTATTAAAAATAACGCTTTCCCGAAGATAGATCACAACATATCCGATTCTTTGCAGGTTGATATGGCTGTTGATCACCCGGCCCATAGCAGTAGTGCACGAAGCCGGATCGGTATCAAACCAGCAGACACTGCCCTCCGCCTGCTGAAGAACGCGTTTCTCCTCTTCTCCCAGGCGCATTGTCTCCAGGGATAACGACGCGGGGTTGATGTAATAGGAAGCGTTTGAATTTGATATGATTTGTATAGCGGCAATGCCTGGTACCGACGAAATAAGCTCCCGTATCTGGGTGTTGATGATTCTTTCATAATATACTTTTTCATATGCGCTTAGGAACCCATAATTCGTCATTCTTAAAGCATCGTGAATATCCGTATTGGAAACAACCTGAAATGACAGCAGTTCAGCTTCCTTCAGCTTTACCTGGATGTTTTTGTTGGTTTCAAGCAGAATATCCCGTGCATATTGACCGGTTTTTCGTTTTAACAAATTACTGGACCAATGCAGAGAAAGAAGGCCGATAATAAGAGCCGGAATGACGATAAGAATTAAAAAGGAAAACACAAGCTTTCTTTTTATTGGCAGGTTCCTGATATAACTGGCTGTACGAACGAAGAACCCTTTCATTCCCGATCCTCACCGAACCCGCTTGTGGTTGAAAAAAGCTTGTCCCTATACTCGGAGGGTGTCATGTCATAATGTTTTCTGAATACCTGACTGAAGTAGCCCGAATCCTGAATGCCTACCTTTTCAGCGATTTCATATATCCTGTTGTCATTATCTGCTAAAAGCTCACAGGCTTTTTTCATACGGATGGTAGTCAAAGCGTCCAGAAAGGTTTTCCCAATTTCCTTTTTGAACAGCCTGCTAACGTAGATGTGGTTCATATGTAAGTATTCTGCCGCGGTATACAGAGTAATTTCGTGCGTATAATGCTTTTCCATATAATCGAATAGTTTTCCGATAGCTTTATTCCTGATGGAGGTTGATTTTCCATGGCTGGAATTGTTCCTGCCAAAGGTCTGCAGGTTGTGTTTGGCTTTATTGACGATTTCAATGATTTCGTCAGGGTCGGAAGGCTTCAGGATGTAACCGATTGCTCCAAGCCGAATGGCTTCACGGGCATAATTGAAGTCCTCATAGCCGGTCAGCAGGATGGCCTGGATTTCAGGATTCTCGGCTTTTGCGGCTTCAATCAGCTTCAAACCGTCAATCCCGGGCATGCGGATGTCGGTTAACAGAATTTCCGGGCATTCGGATTTAAACAGCGAAAGCGCCTGTTCGCCATCACTGGCAACCCCCAGGACCTCAATATCGTAATCATTCCAGGGGATTGATATCAAGCCCTTGCGGATCATCAATTCATCATCTGCGATCACCATGCCGTACATGAAAGATATCCTTTCCAAGAAATTAATCGCCTCGACCTGCCTGTTTATTCTGGTGAATCCTGCCAACCCTTCTATTACATTATCACAATTGGGTTATATGGTTCAACAACTTTTTACCAGTAGAGATTCCATTCCTTCTGCAGCCTTACAAGTGCTTCAAAATAGAAATAGTCTCCCCAAATGCAGCATTCATCAACACCGCAGTAGCCGGGCCTGTTATATACGCCATGCAGCAGGATGCCGTTTGAATTTGGGTGTGTCCTTGTCGTATACCCCTCTGTGAGGGATTCAATTATTTTCAATGCGGCATTTTCGTAAATCGTTCTGTTTGGATGGGTTACTGGCAAATGCTTGCTCAATTCAAGCAGACCGCAGGCTGCAATGGCTGCAGAGGAGCTATCGCGCTCCTGACTGCCTTGTGTAAATATCAAATCCCAATAGCATACATCATCCTGCGGCAGTCGGTTTATAAAGTAATTCGCCATTTTCACCGCAATATCCAAAAAGCTTTCGTCGCCGGTATAAATATAGCTTAATGGGAAGCCATATATGGCCCAGGCTTGTCCCCTGGCCCAGGAGGAATCGTCGGAGAAGCCCTGGCAGGTCTTTCCCCCTATCGGTTCCCCGGTTTGTGGTTCCATATAGAAGGTATGATAGCAGGAAGCATCTTCCCGAACAATATATTTGGCTGCCTGTTTGGCATGGGAGTATGCCATGCTGCGGAATTTCTGATCACCGGTCACATCGGATGCCCAGTACAGCAAGGGCAGGTTCATCAGGCAGTCGATGATCATTCTTCCCCGCTGCGACGGATCGTTTAAATCCCCCCAGGCTTGAAGGATACCTGCCTTATCATAATATCGTTCGGTTAAAAGCTCTGCTGCCATCAAGGTTGTTTCTTTGGCTTGTTCACTGCCTGTCAGCTTAAAGGCTGCCATGCAGGACAGGGTGTATAAGAAACCCAGGTCATGTGTATCGGTGCCGATTCTGTTTACCACCCTGGCACGAAAGCTTTGCAGTTGAATTTCCGCAACCCGCCTGTATTTGGGGTCACCCGTTACTTCGTATGCCAGCCAAAGCATTCCTGTCCAGAAGGATGTTGTCCAATCGGTGTTTTCGGTGGGTTTGTAGATATTTCCGAAGCTGACCGGGCCTGGGAAAAACTCTGTGAAGGCAGCAAGGTTTTCATCCATTTTATGCAGGATGAAATGGATAGCCTGTTCAACATATGGTTTGTCCACTGCTGGTTTGAGACTGTATTTTTGTTGATTTCGAATTCCTTCATCTGTAATCTGCTTCATCAGAGCCCTCCCAGAATTACTTTTTTATATACTGAGTCATACCGGCGCCATGCTTATCATTGGGCCTTTCCTGAAAACCAAAGGACTTGTAAAAGGGCTCCTTTTCCTTTGCGGACATCAGGTTTACAAAAACGGTCTCCCCTTCACACATATTGTCCGAGATATATTGCATCGCCATACCGACCATGGTTTTTCCAACGCCCATTCGCTGAAATTCCGGTAACACGATCACATCTGCAATATAAGCGATATAGCCGCCGTCACTAACCACGCGAGTGATGCCGATGGGCCTGTCCCCAAGCATTGCGGCAACAAAAAAAGCAGAGTTTTTCAGGCTTGCGGTGATTTGCCTGGAAGATAATTCAGGCCAGCCAACCGACCTTCTTAAATGATTATACTCGTGCTCTTCAATTGTGTTTGCGAAGTTAAGCTCTGAAGCATTCATTCCATTCACGCTCCTTTTTTCATTTGCATAATTATACATCCAGGTGCATAACTATTCAACACTTTTTTTGTGGAGTCATAGCTGCTTTTTAACTGCTATCGGTTATCCGGGCGTTGGTTCCTCCATTCCCGGATCACCTGATTTACCGCATCTTCCAGTGTATTCGTCTCCCGTACATGGATATCGCAGGCCTTTATATACAGCGGGTATCTCTCATCGAACAAATCCACCAGTTTGTTTTTTCCATCCTTCAGCAAAGGCCTGTGATCGGTGTCGATATCATCAAGAATGTCTTCCAGAGGTCGATCCAAAAAAAACAGAGTTCCCTGTTCCTTTAACACAGCGATGTTCTCTTCTTTTTTGATAACCCCTCCGCCGGTTGCAATCACTGCGCCGTCCACTTTGCTGACCTCTTTGAGAGCTTTGGTTTCAATGTCCCGGAAATATTCCTCTCCTTTTTCAAACAGGGAGGGAATGCTGCCCCACTTGCTTTCAATATATTCATCCAGATCGATAAACCGCAGCTTTAACCGTTCCGCTACGGCTTTCCCCACTGCAGTTTTTCCGCAGCCCATAATGCCAATCAGCACAATGTTCTTCGAATTCATACCAAACCCTCATCCATTCTTCTCAGGATTGCGTCAACCATATCCAAACCATAACCTTCCCCATTCCAGATCTCTTGCGCCTTAACCGCCTGAGCAACCAGCATGTAAAGGCCGTTGACATTCGGAATACCCAGCCCATCGGCCATTTTCATCAGTTCGGTTTGGCCGGGGTTATAAATCAAATCAAACAAAAAACCCGTACCTTTCAATTGCTCAAAGGTAATCGGCGAAACACCGGGGTTTGGAGCCATGCCGACCGGTGTTGTGTTAATGATCAAATCAAAAGGTTGATAGTTTTCAATTTCATCAGAAGAGATTGCTTTCGCTAAGGGGAATTTTCCCTGTGTTGCTGCAGGGTTTCTGCTTGTAATAAACAAACCGGAGATGCCCGAATCTAAAAGGTATGCCGCAACTGCCTTTGCCGCGCCTCCGCTTCCGAGGATCAGAGCTTTTGTGTTGCTGAGCTGAATCCTGTTTTTCCGAAGGGTATAATCAATGCCGAAGTAATCGGTATTAAAGCCTGAAAGCGAGCCTTGCAGCAGGATTGTGTTCACGGCCCCGATTTTTGCGGCTTCATAAGAAATTTGTTCCATGAACGGAATAACCTCTGACTTATACGGTATGGTCACATTCAAGCCCCTAAAGCCTTGCTGCAGCGAACGGTTAAGAAATGCATGCAGTTCATGTTTTTGCAGCTCAAAAAGCTTGTATTCACCGGTTATCCCGGTAATTTCAAAGAAGGCCCTGTGGATTTGCGGCGAGTAGCTGTGGGATAGCTTTTCTCCAATCAAACCGTATTGCATAGTTTCCTCCTGAGTGAACCTAACAACCTGATGGCTCATAAGCCCTGTAGTTACCCAAAACCCGGAAGTCATGGGCCGCATCCTTCAAGCATTCCAGCAGCTCCCTGACCACCGGATCCATCAGGCTGCCTTCAAAATCAAAGAAAAACAAATACTCCCAGGGTTTACCGATGACAGGCCTGGACTCTATTTTCATCAGGTTCAGGCTGCGTTCATTGAACAGCCTGAGGATGGTGTACAATGCCCCTGGTTTATGGGCGATGTCCATCACGATGCTGATCTTGTTACAGCTTTCATGGACAATAGGCTCCCTTTCAATGCTGATAAAACGGGTGTAATTGTTTTGATTGTAGTGGATATCGGGAACCAGAATCTCCAGCCCATAAAGACGCGCGCTGCTTTCAGATGCTACGGCGGCCTTTGTTTTGTCCCCCATCCTGCCGACAAGCTCGGCACTGCTGGCGGTACTGTTATAGGCTATCTGTTCCCAGGGATACTTTTTCAAAAAATGGCTGCTCTGATCCAGCCCCTGCTGATGAGAATACACAGTTTGAATATCCTCCAGCTTCGTTCCCGGTACCGCCAGCAGATGATGGCAGATCCTTGAGATATGTTCACCGGTGATGTATATCTGATTATCCCGTATCAGGTCCATGACTGCGGCAATTATCCCGGTGGAGGAGTTCTCAACAGGCAGCATGCCAATGTCAATCTCCTGTTTTAACAGAGCACACACGACCTCATCAAAGGTCTTACAGGGTTTTTTGATAATATCGCTGCCAAAGTGTAAATTGGCGGCTTCTTCGCTGTAAGAGCCCGGCGACCCGTAATGGCCGATAACAGTGCCGGGCTGAAGCGTTCTTTCGGTCTGCTTGATATTCCCGGGTTCGTGACCCAACTGTGAAAGCTGGTATTGTCTGGACAGTGTCATTAAATCATCCATAAAGAATCGCAGATAGGTTTCAAGCTTTGGATTGTGTAAATGTGATACAGCCCTCGCGATAACATCCTTCTCACGACCGGAATCCAATATCTTCATGTTGTGCTGCTTTTTATATACCGCAACCTGTGATACGGTTTCCATTCGTTCTTCGAAAAGCTTCACCATCTTTTCATCGATTGCATTGATTTTTTCTCTGATTCCATCCAGGTTTAATTCCATTCAACCGTTCTCCTTATCCTGAATTAGTCTTAGGTTTAATCAAATGCCCTAAGACCCATGCCTCTATAACGTATTTTAACCTTTGGGCTAAAAACCGTAATTCGGAAGTGTATGGCAGGTTTCAACCGTGGAACACTCCCTGGAGGCCCTTAAGTGCCTGCATTTTGGCGCACAATTCACGCAAGCGCTCATTGAACAATTCCTGATAAATTCCTGATACCGTGGGGCTTTTCTCACTTCCAAGCGAAACCCCGGGTATTCTGCCTCACGAATTCACTTAGGTTCTTCGTTTAGCTGTCTGTCACCTGTACTTCTTTTGCTCCAGTAGTAAATCCATCACAACCAGCGCAGCTGCCGCATCCATAACAGGAACAGCCCTTACCGCTACACAAGGGTCATGTCTTCCATGAATGCTGTACTCCCTGGCCTGCATGGTTTTCATGTCCAATGCCTGCTGCGGTTTACTGATGGAAGGTGTAGGCCTGAAAGCGGTTCGGAAAATCACCGGCATTCCATTTGAAATGCCGCCATTAATCCCGCCCGTGTTGTTGGTCTTTGTTGGGTAGAAACATAATTCGGGACAAGAGGTTTCAGACTCCATCTGTTCACAGCCTGGATTGATACGTAATCCAGATTCGATGGATGCTGAATGATTTGAATGCTGAGTTTCGTCAGAACTTAGCTTATGACACTCTGCCTGTGGCTTATCAGATTTTTGCACAGGAACCTGTCCCCCATGTAAATCATTGGCTTCACTGCCCCGCATGGAGCCAAAGCTGAAGCCTGCTCCGAACTCTATTCCCTTTGTTGCCGGAATGGAAAACACAAAGGCGGCAAGCCTGGACTCCACCGACTGAAACATCGGTGAGCCAAGCCCTGCAGGAAGGTTTACGATGGCCGTTTCCAGCACACCTCCCACCGAATCCTGATCCATTCTGGCATCATCTATTTCTTTCATCATACTCTGAGCCACATCCGGATTTAGTGTCGGAAAAACCATACCACGGAAGGCTTTCAGCTGCTGTGCACCGATGTTGACCAGATCCATTCCGTCATCTTCGATGCTGCCAATGCGCAGCAAATGTGTTCCGATAGTAATCCCAAGTGGCTCCAGATATTGTGCAGCAATGGCACCTGCAAACACGATTGGCGCTGTCAGCCTTCCTGAAAAATGGCCGCCGCCCCGGTAGTCATTAAAGCCGTTATATCGGATTCTGCCGGTATAGTCAGCGTGTCCGGGACGCATGATGTCCTTCAGTTCATCATAATCCTTTGAACGCTTATCGGTGTTGCGGATGATTCCGCACAAAGGCGTTCCTGTGGTATAGCCATTCAGGAAGCCGCTGACAATTTCAACCGCGTCGCCTTCCTTGCGTGGTGTGGAATAGGTGTTCTGTCCGGGCCTTCTGCGTTCCATTTCCGCATGGATTTTTTCCGTGTCCAGCGGAATTCCCGGCGGCAGGCCATCGATGACAACCCCAATGGCTGCCCCATGTGACTGACCAAAGATGGAGATTCGGATATTTTCTCCCCACATGCTACTCACAGACTTTGCCTCCCAACCCTTGATAATGCTCCCAGAAAGAAGGGTACGATTTGTTGACGGCCTGGGAGCCTTCAATCGTAGTATTTTTCTCACAAGTGGCTGCTGCTATGGCTGTTGCCATGACAATGCGGTGATCGTTCCAGCCATATACCCTTCCGCCTGTTAGCTTCTTATTTCCATCAATTGAAAGGCTGTCTTGCTGCTCAGTTATTTTTACCCCCAGAGCCTTCAATTCTGTGGTGATTGCCTTCAAACGGTCGCATTCCTTGATTCGAAGCCTTGCCGCATTCACTATTTCTGTATTCCCATCAGCGACACTTCCCAGGATTGCCAGTACCGGAACCAGATCCGGGCACTGTGAAACATCCATTCGAATCCCTTTCAGCCGGCTTTCCTGCGCGACCAGCAAGTTTTCCTGCCACGCGAGGTTAGCCCCCATTCGTTGTAAAAAGGCTTCTATTACCTTATCGCCCTGAAGGGAGTCCGGGTTTAGCCCGTCAATTGCCACCGGGCCGGAAATTACCCCGGCTGCCAGCCAAAAGGCCGCCTGGGACCAGTCCCCTTCCACCTGATAATGCTGAGGTTTATATTTCTGCCAGCCGGGAATGAAAAATTTATTTTCCACCCGATCAAAATCAATGCGAATACCAAACATTTTTTGCATTTGGAGCGTCATATCAATATAACCTATCGATTCAGGCGGCGTTGTCAGCTCGATCACTGAGTCACCCGGCAATAGTGGCAAGGCAAGCAGCAGCCCTGATATAAACTGAGAGCTGACATCCCCTCTGATACTGAAGATACCTGGCTTAATTGCCCCTTTCATCGTTAAAGGAAGTTTCCCGGCTTGTGTTTGATACTGAATGTTCTTGATATCAAAGATTTCATAAAAAACACCGAAAGGCCTTTGGGTCAGCTTCCCCTCACCGGTTATCACAACCTCATCAGCGGTCAGCCGCGTAATCGGTATTATAAAACGGGCAGTGGTTCCGGACTCACCACAATTGATAAGCTTTTTTTTGATCTTCACTGTTCCTTTGCCACGGATCACCAGCATCTTTCGGCCTGGAATATTGCTTTCAAGGATATCCATATCCCCACCAAGAGCTTCAACGGCACGACAGGTGGCGATGATATCTTCGGACAGCTCCACATTATCAATCCGGCTCTCCCCTTCGGACAGGAATGCACAGATCACCGCCCGGTGCGCCATGCTTTTGGAAGGCGGAATATGAATGGTTCCCGACAGCCGTGATGGCTTAATGGTTAAGTTTTTCATCGATCCACTCCTCAACTCTCTGTTTTGGATACTTTTCCAAAACCGCATCACCAATACCCTTGATCAGCACCAGGTACAGGTCATTGGTCTGAGCTTTTTTATCCAGTAAAACGGCACTCTTTATTTTTTCGGGATCAACCTCCGGCCAATCTGTCGGTAACTGATACCGGGTTATCAATGCACGTATTTTCCGTACAACTTCTTCATCGCAATATCCAAGCTTGTTGGACAGCTCGGCTGCAAACACCATACCCATGGAAATAGCCTCTCCGTGAGTATACTTCTCATAATGGAATACCTTTTCAATGGCATGACCAAATGTGTGGCCAAAGTTCAGGAGCATCCGTAAACCGGTTTCCCGTTCATCCTGCTGTACAACCTGTCTTTTAATATCGCAGTTGCGGCAGATGAGCTCTTCCGCATGCTCCATAAAGCCCTTACGGCTTCCCAGCTTATCCAGCCAGTCAAACATTTCCTTGTCTCGAATGCAGCCATGCTTGATCACTTCGGCCATTCCATCGGCGAAATGCCTGTCGGGCAAGGTGTTCAGCATCAAAGGATCAATCAGCACTACCTCGGGATGATAGAAGGTTCCGACAAGGTTCTTTCCAACAGGCAGATTCACCGCAACCTTGCCGCCAATACTGGAATCCACCATGGCTAACAGAGAGGTTGGAATTTGCACAAACCCGGTGCCACGAAGCCAGGTGGATGCCGCAAACCCGGTCATGTCACCGGTTACTCCGCCACCCAGGGCGACCACAACATCCTTTCTGGTGATTTCAGCCTGGCTGAAGACTTCGTACATTTTTAAGAGCTGTTCGTGGCTTTTACTTGTTTCCCCTGCCGGATAGGTATACAATCCGGCTTGAATGTTCAGTTTCGCAAGCTGTTCAACAAGCACCGACCCGTAAACAGAGGCAAGGTTACTGTCGGTGACAATAAAAACCTTCCTTCCGGGAAAGAAGCCCTGAATGACCTCTCCTGCCCTTTGAAACAGGTTGTTTTCAATGAGGATGGGGTATGTTTTATGAGCCAGTTTCACAGATAACTCTTTCATGGTTACACTCCTTTTCCCGGGCTGGCTGGCAGCACCTGCTGAGTCTGTCTCAACCTCGCTAATCCCTGCCATACCACCACTGTGGTTAAGGCTTCTCTGCATTTTCGCTGCGGTAAGCATACAAGTTAACCATTCCTGCGGTTAAAGCTTTCTTCACTGTGGCTACTGTAAAACATTCAAGCTAACCATCACTGTAGTTAAGGCTTTTCTTCACTATCGCCGCAGAGCATTAACGCCATACCTCCCAGTAGTAAAATGACTATCCTTCCAGCTTTTTCCCTTCAATTTCTATCAGCTTTCTCAGCTTAATCATTAAATGCTGGAACTGTTCCGGGGTGATGGATTGCTGCCCGTCGCACAAAGCACGGGATGGATTGTTGTGCACTTCTATAATCACACCGTCAGCCCCGGCAACCACCGCTGCCTTTGACATGGTTTCCACCATCCAGGCCTTTCCGGTGGCATGGCTGGGATCGACGATCACCGGCAGATGGCTGAGCTTTTTAATAGCCGGAACTGCACTGATATCAAGGGTATTACGGGTGTAGGTCTCAAAGGTGCGAATGCCTCTTTCACACAGGATCACCTGTTCATTTCCCTCACTGAGAATATATTCGGCGCTCATCAGCCATTCCTCAATGGTGGCAGCAAGACCGCGCTTTAATAGGATGGGCTTTCTGATTTTCCCCAATTCCTTCAGCAGCACAAAGTTCTGCATGTTTCTTGCGCCCACCTGGATGATATCCACATCTTCGGCAAAGCGATCCACCATGTCCACCGACATGATTTCAGAAACAATCGGCAGACCGGTTCTTTCACGGGCATGCTTCAAATATTCCAGCCCTTCCAGGCCAAGCCCCTGGAAAGCATACGGTGAGGATCTTGGCTTGTATGCACCGCCGCGTAAAAAGGTTGCCCCGTTTTCCTTCACAGCCTTTGCAATGCCTTCTATCTGGTCTTCGCTTTCCACCGAACAGGGGCCCGTCATGACACAGAAATGGCCTTCGCCGATTTTTCTTCCACCCACCTCAATGATCGTGTCATCGGGCTTGAACATTTTATTCGCTTTCTTAAACGGCTCTTGAACCCGCAGAATGTTCGCAACGATTTCATTGGAAGCAATGGTGTATTTATTCAGGTTTGTCGTATCTCCGATCAACCCAAGGATGGAGGTTTCAGTTCCTTCCGTGATCTGAACCTTCACACCCATGGACTCGATCTGACGGATTAGTTCATTCCTTTTTTCAATGGATACATTTGGTTTCAGTACAACTACCATATTTCGTCCTCCCCTTTAACTGTAAAAATTTTCAAACCTTGCAAAAATGCGTTCATTAAGTTCACTAACATGCACACTTTTATGTACTTCTTAAGCCCGTTCCATCAGCAGGAAATGGATTTTCGGGAAAAAATAAAGAGGCTCACAATCGAGCCTCTGTTCATTCCTGCGTTGTATATTACCCCATTGATATCTGCTTTTTTCCACATATGAAATTACCCGGTCTAAAGTACGTAAAGTAAAAAGCCAGGGTAAAAAAGTAAAAAAAAGCGAAAGCGAAAATGCTTCTGAGGATTTCCATCAATCAGGTTCCTCCAATGGTTTTTTTCTATTATATGCACATTTACACCAAGCTGTCAATGTTTTGATTCGGGGAACGTGGAAAAAATCATACAAGATTTTCACTCAAAAAGGTTGGAACCGGTGGGAGCGTCTGTCTTGCATTAAAAAACAAAGAGAAAACAAGCACTGTTAAGAATAGTCGGTTATAATATACTGAATCCACCATTCGTGGACGATCCTTCCATGATGGTGAACAGCTGGGACAAGCTCATTCAAACAGGCTGCAAAACTTTTCTTTCTTCACATGGGTCTGAAAGAAAGGATACTTTGCTGAAAAGCTAATATTTGAAGTATAAAAAGAAGTTTCCATAGGTGATGGACCGATGATATATTTAAGCCTGGAATTTTCTCATGAGCAAAAAAAGAACTCAGGTAAGGTTTTGATGGCCTTTTCCCGAGTTCATTTTTTTATTTTACTTTATTACGCTTAAGCCTGTGCCCCGCCAGGTGCAAGTTTATTTACACTGGAACCTGTCCCCAGTGTAAATTCGGTGTGAATTAGTTGAAGAATTCATTGTACAGGGAGATAATTGCGTTATCCACGTCAGCTTCGTCCACTCCGAACATGATACTTACCTCGGAGGAACCCTGGTTGATCATCTGGATGTTCACCCCGCCTTTGGCTAACGCTGTTGTTGCGCGGCTTGCAACGCCTACCGAGCGCAGCATTCCCTCACCAACCACCATCACCAGGGCAAGATTGTAGCCGATGGTGATGCTGTCCACCTGCAAATCGTGGGCAATTCGCTCCATGATTCTGGACAGGGTATCTTCATCAATATACCGTTGCCGCAGGATCACTGAGATGTCATCGATTCCGGAGGGGATATGCTCGAAAGGAAGAGACTCTTCCTCGAGAATGCGCAGAACCTTACGGCCAAAGCCAATTTCACGGTTCATCATATATTTATGAATGTTGATCGACAGAAAGCCTCCGGCTCCTGCAATTCCTGCGACAGGCCCGTTCTTGATCTCACGGTTTGTCACAATCATTGTCCCGGGTGCATTGGGGTTATTGGTATTTCGGATATTCACTGGAATGCCCTTTTTGATTACTGGTGCCAGGGTCTCTTCATGCAGGATGGAAAAACCGGCATACGCCAATTCGCGCATTTCACGGTAGGTCAGCTCGGAGATCGCCTTCGGATTTTTGATAAGCTTTGGGTTTGCCGCAAAGACCGAATCCACGTCTGTAAAGTTTTCATACACCTTTGCCTCCACCGATGCTGCCAGAATCGAGCCGGTAATGTCTGATCCTCCGCGCGGGAATGTCACTACCTCACCTGTCAGTGAATAGCCAAAGAACCCCGGGAAGATCAACAAGCCCTCCATCTTTTTCAGCTTGGAAAGGTTTTTAAAGGATTGCGGCAGCACTCTTGCATTTCCGTATTCATCGCTGAGGAAAAGCCCCGCGTCTTTGGGGTTGATATATTTGGCATCATAGCCTCTTGTCTGCAGATACTTCGCCACCAGCCTGGCACTATTATCTTCTCCGGCAGCCTTCATGCGATCCACAAATTTTTCCTTGTTATCAAAGCCCAGAGATATTCTGGTTCTCAGATTATTTTCGATATCTCTGACAATTTCGTCACCAATCCCCAAGCCCTTCGCAATTTTATCATAACGGCCAACAACAGCCATCAGTTCCCTTTCGCATTCTCCCGTTTTTAAAAAAGTTTCAGCCAGTATGATCAGCATATCGGTAACCTTTGTATCCTGATCATTTTCCTTGCCAGGCGCTGATACAACAACCAAACGACGCTGTGAATCGGAAGTTACGATATCACACACTTTTTTTACCTGTTCTGCGGAAGCCAGCGAGGTTCCGCCAAATTTACACACCTTCATAAATTGCCCCTCCAGTTGTTCCTCCGGGAATGAACCTGTATTTCTCTTGTATTATTCTATTCCTTGCTATTATCGGCCTGCATATTGTCCATATAAACCATTTCAATGAGCGCTTGCGCGAATTGTGCGCCAAAACGCGGGCGCTGAAAGCGCCTTCCTTGCGCGTTTTGTGTGCAACGCGCTGCGAGCATTTGATAAATTAAGGTGAAGCGTCTATCAGCTTCACCTTAACAAATGTATCATGCCATTTCATGCCTTGTCAATTCGAAGTTTTCATGGTTGTTCACTGCCCCATCATGGGCAAAACACCATCCGGTTTACTTCCGAAGAAGCTTAACGGTTTCTCTTGCAATGGCAAGCTCTTCATTGGTCGGGATCACAAAGGTTCTCACTTTGGCATCGGGTTTGCTGATATCCATTTCCTGGCCCCTCAGGTTGTTTTTCTCTTCGTCAACCTCTATGCCCAGGAATTCAAGGCCTGCTAAAACCCTTTTGCGGATGCCGCCGTTGTTTTCGCCGATTCCAGCAGTGAAAACCAAAGCGTCGATGCCGCCCATGGCCGCCGCGTATGAACCAATATACTTCTTCACGCTATATGCGAATATTTCCAAAGCCAGTTCGGCGCGTTCGTTACCGTTTTCCGCGGCATCATCCAGATCCCTGAAGTCACTGCTGATCCCTGAAATGCCCAACATCCCGGACTTCTTGTTCAATAGTTCGTTCAGCATTGCCGCATCATAATTGTCATGCTCGATCAGGCCCGTAACAATCGCCGGATCGATCACGCCGCAGCGTGTACCCATAGGGACACCTTCCAATGGTGTATAGCCCATGCTTGTGTCGACAGCAATACCGTTACGAATGGCGCAGATGCTCGAGCCATTGCCCAGGTGGCAGGTAACGATTTTCAGGCTGTCATAGGGTTTGTTCATCAGAATGGCAACCCTTTCAGACACATATTTGTGGGATGTGCCGTGAAAGCCATACCGACGAATCCCTTTTTCCTGATACAGGCTATAGGGCAGCGGATAAATAAAAGCTTTCTTAGGCATGGTCTGATGGAATGCCGTATCAAAGACAGCCACCATGGGCACATCAGGCATCATTTTTTTACAAGCCTGAATGCCAACCATGTTCGGTCCGTTATGCAGCGGTGCAAGAACGATGCATTCTTCTATGGTGTTCATCACTTCTTTGTTGATGATAGCTGACTTATAGAACTTCTCGCCGCCATGAACCACACGGTGCCCCACTGCAGAAATTTCGTCCATGCTTTTAATAACGCCATATTTATCGTCTATCAGCGCATGGATCACCTGCTTAATGGCATCGTGATGATCATTCAGTTCTATCTCCTTTTGAAACTTACTGCCATCTTCGTTTGTCTGCCTGATGAAAGAGCCTTCAAGGCCGATTCTGTCACACAGCCCTCTGGCCAGAACCGCTTCGTTTGTCATATCGATCAGCTGATATTTCAGCGACGAGCTCCCGGTATTAATTACAAGAACTTTCATGCATGTAAACCCCCATCCAGTCTTACTTAATATGATTAAACCTGTGCCTGTACGCAGGTAATGGCGACGACCCCAACGATATCTTCGGCGGTGCAGCCGCGGGACAAATCGTTCACCGGTTTTGCGATTCCCTGGGTAACAGGACCGTAAGCATCGGCTTTCGCCAGTCGCTGTGTCAGCTTGTACGCAATGTTTCCACAGTTCAAATCTGGAAAGACCAGTGTATTAGCCATTCCCTGAAGCGAGCTTCCGGGTGCTTTTGATTTCGCGACACCGGGGATAATGGCTGCGTCAACCTGCAGCTCGCCGTCCAGAATAAGCTCCGGTGCTTTTTCCTTTGCAAGACGGGTGGCTTCGATCACTTTATCAGTCAATTCGCTCTTAGCACTGCCATAGCTTGAATAGGACAGCATGGCAACCTTTGGCTCGGCTTCAACCAGCTTTTTAAAGGTTTTTGCAGAGGAAATAGCGATTTCAGACAATTCGTCTGCATTCGGGTTCTCTACCAAACCGCTGTCGGCATACAGGAATACCCCTTTTTCGCCGTAATCGCAATCGGGAACAACCATGATGAAAAAGGCCGAAACAAGCTTTGTGCCCGGTGCTGTTTTCAGGATTTGAAGTGCGGGCCTTAAGGTGTCTGATGTGGAGTTAGCCGCCCCGGCAACCATACCATCAGCCTCGCCCTTTTTCACCATCATGACGCCCCAGTACAACGGGTTTTTCATGATTTCCCTGGCTTTTTCCGGTGTGATCCCCTTATGTTTTCTCATTTCATAAAAAGAATTCACATACTCATCAAATTTTTCAGAGGTATCCGGATTCACAATGGATACTCCTGATAAGTCAAGATCTCCCGCTAAATTTTTAATTTTTTCCCTGTCGCCTACAAGTACAACGTTAGCGATTCCTCTTTGCATCACCATGGACGCAGCTTGAACTACGCGAATGTCTGTGCTTTCTGGCAAAACTATCGTCTTCTTGTCGGATCTTGCGCGTTCCGAGATGCGATCCAAAAACTTACTCATATTCAGTGTCCTTCCTTTTCGTTTTCTGTTGATATGACGCAACTATTCCACCTCTAGTGCGGAGTACTGTTTTGAAACGCTGGTGTCAATGGCGGTGTGAGTTCACACCTTATTATGTCGGCAGCCAACTGGCAGCCGAGCGCCCAAAACAGAGTGGGAAAGTTGAGTGATATCTTCTGCTGTATAAATAATTGAAACGCATTATTACCAGGTACTAAAACCTCGTAATAAGCCGTTTTCAAGCCTTTCAAGGCCACTACAATTATAACCCAGATGTTTTTTGTATACAAGATAGAAAAACAAAAAAAATCATTGAAGTTGTTTTATTAGAACAATTCAATGATAATTTTGAACAATTATTCAAGTCACTGGAACGGTTTAACCATTCGATGGTGCCGTCAGCGCAGGGTATAATTCGCCGAAACCGTGCCCCTGGCTTAGATGAGCAATAACGCTCCACTGACATCGCCAACAGAAATTACAGACAAATCTTCCTTGTGAATCTTATCGATATTGGCACCAATGCGGTTGGACTGTTCCATCACCGTCTTCTCAAATAAATTCCTGACATAGCGGCCGTTGCCGAAATGCTCATCCTTCAGCTGAATAATGGCAACAAAATGCTCACGTAATGCGGTTTTAGCGTCTTCCTGCAGAGCATACTGCTGTTTGGAAGCAAAGGATAAAAATATGTCGAGCAGCTCATCGGCGGAATAATCTTCAAACTCGAAGGTCCAATTAAAACGATCCTTCAACCCGGGGTTGGATCGGACAAAGGTATTCATTTTATTGGTATATCCCGCTGCAATGACGATCAGCCTGTCCCTGTCGTCATCCATTCTTTTAAGAATCGTATCGATGGCGTTCCGGCCGAAATCATTCATTCCGCCGGTCAGCGCATAGGCTTCATCGATAAACAGAATGCCGTCCATTGCCTGATCAATGATTTTGCGGGTTTTTTCCTCGGTTTGGCCCACATAGCCTGCCACAAGGCCACTGCGATCCACCTCCATCACATGACCCTTTTTCAGAACGCCGAGGGCCTGGTAGATCCTTCCCAGTATTCTGGCAATCGTGGTTTTACCAGTACCCGGAGAACCGCAGAAGATGGCATGATAGGATAGCTGTCTGACCGGGAGCCCCGCCTCTTCCCTCTTCTGGTTAGTTCGGATCAGGTTCACAAGGCTGCGAATATGATCCTTGATATTGCTTAAACCAATGTATTCATTCAGCTCGTTCATCACTGTATCCAGCTTGTCGGAGGTGACCAGTATGTCTTTGAGCGGAACGGCCTTTTCAATGTCTGCAAGGGTGATTGTTTTCAGCATATCCACTGTCACGGTATCTTCCTCGGCCAGCCGATCGGATTGACATTTGATCAGATGCTCCAGCGTATTGCGGACAATCCTTCCATTTCCAAACTGGTTATCCCGGATATCATACAGATAGGTGAAATACTGCTCAAGCTTTTTGGCATCAGCCTCGGTCATATCATACTGGCTTTTTTCCATCTGCATGTTGAAAATCTGCATCAGCTCGGGCCCGGTATAATCCTTGAAATAAAACTTGCGGGTAACCCTGGATGCAAGACCGGGGTTGAACTCGAGAAACTTTTTCATATTCTCGTCATAACCGGCTAAAAAGACTGCCAGACGGTGACGCTCCTTGTCCATCCTTTCCACAAGAACATTGATGGCCTCCCTGCCATAATCGTTTTCGCCGCCCTCGGCCAGCGCGTAAGCTTCATCGATAAACAAAATGCCGTCCAGGGCACTGTCGATCACCTGATTGGTTTTCCCGGCCGTTGCGCCAACAAACTGACCGACCAAATCGGATTTCGAAACCTCTACCAGATGCCCTTTTTTCAAAACACCCAAAGACCGGAAGTATTCTCCCATCAGCCTCGCGACGGTTGTTTTTCCGGTGCCAGGGTTCCCGATAAAGGCAGTATGCAGGGAAAGATTGCTTCCACTTAGACCATGCTCCTTGCGCAGCTTTTGAATTTTAACGAAGTCCATCATGGCTTCGATATCTTCCTTGATATTTGAAAGCCCTGTCAGCTTTTCAATGCGCACGCGGATTTCCTCGGGCTTGAACGGAGGAGTGTCATATTCTTCCGGCAACCCCTCGCTTTTATAAAAATCATCCACAAGCGTGTTCAATTCTTTTTCCAGGTTCCCGGCTGATCCCGCAATGGGAATGAACGGTTTCAGACGGGTGGGTTTTGAACCAGCAATAAATGGGTTTGTGCTGTTCATGGCCGTCTTTTTGCCCGAAAGTATTTCGTTATCAGCCCCAGGCGAATTGGGGCCGGTATCCGTTGGCGCCTTCCGGCTCGTACCCGAAATGGGTGGATTCATACTCTCGTCTGCCGGCTCATTGCCGGTATTTATATCAGAAACAGGCTTTTTCTCATACAGATCATGATACACACCGCTTAAAAATCGGTTTTTGTTATCCATTGTTCTTCTCCTTGTCTGGTTGGTTTTTACAACATGATTATTCTATCACGATTGTTTGTGATATTCCATGATAACTATGAAACTACTGGTTAAAATAAAACACTGTTCACAGGTAAGCAGGCGCAGCAAATTCAAATCACCCGGGCTACCCGCGGACTTTCCCGGAAGGTCTGACCTGTAACGGTAAATACCCCATCGGGAGGAAACATGACAAAAGGGCTTCTTATTTATAATCCGAGATCAGGTGATCAAAGCATTCCATCCCGGCTGGATTACATTATACAGAGGTTTCAGGCCTATGACATCTGCCTGACGTCCTACCGGATGTTCCAGAAGGAGTGCACCGGGGAAGATATTCTGGCGCTGATTCATTCGCAGCAGTATGATTTCATCCTGCTTTTCGGCGGTGATGGCAGTTTGAACTTTATGGTAAACCTGATACTAAAAAATGGAATCAACCTTCCCCTGGGTGTTTTCCCAGGCGGCACCTGCAACGATTTTGCCCGTAATATCGGAATGCCCTGTGACCTCGAACCCTGGACAGACATGGTGCTCGCGGGGAACACAAGGCATGTGGATGCCGGCTGTATCAATGATCACCATTATTTTATGGGCAACCTTGGAGGAGGCATCTTCGCCAATGTTTCCTTCAATACAAAAACGGATCTGAAAAAAAACCTGGGGCCTGTAGCCTACTACTTGAAAGCCCTGGACCAGCTGCAGAAAATCGAGGTGTTTAATCTCACCGTGGATATTGAAGACAACCACCTGGAGGAGAAAGTGATCCTGTTTCTGGTTCTGAATGGAAAGAATGTAGCGGGCTTTTCAAACTTCTTCAAGGATGCGGATATTGAAGACGGCCTGATCGATATTCTTCTGTTCAGGAACGCCAGACCGATGGAGCTAGCCGGTGTTTTCATGAAAATGATGGCCAACGAGCTTGCAGGCGGCAAGCATATCATTCACCTCAGAGCCAGGGAGGCACGCATCCAGTCGGACAAACAACTTCAAATCAGCGTAGATGGTGAAAAAGGAACCGTACTCCCTATCAAGGTACAATGCATCCATCCGGGGATAAAAATGTTTACCCCTTCGTAGCCGAAACCCGTCCCCAGGGAGGCTGTTTCGGCAAAGCCTCCCTGTTCGGGCTTACCTGTTTCCAGATCTGATTTGATTACAAAAGTTAATCCTTCTGGTAGATGTATTTGGCAAATTCCGAATCCGGGCTGATAATGATGGTCGTATCTTTGTCGATGACGTCCTTGTAGGTTTGCAGGGTTTGCCAGAAGGCATAAAATTCCGGATCACGGTTATATGCCTCGGCATAGATCTTCAGCGCCTCGGCATCCCCCTCACCGCGCAGCTTCTGAGCCTGCTCGTATGCCTTTGCCTCGATGATCGTGGCCTCCTTTTCGGCCTCGGAGCGAATGCTCTGCGCTTCCTTCATTCCTGCAGACCGGTATTCGGTGGCAACCGCCTGACGCTCGGATCGCATCTGCTCGAAAATGTTTTGATAGGTATCTTCAGGATATTCGGTTCGTTTGATGCGGACATCGTCAACCCTGATTCCCGAGGATTGAAGCATGCTATTGACATAATCCTTTACCCGGATCAGCATTTCTTCCACATACTCCTTGTCGGTTACAAGCTTTGCTGCTTCTATTCGGCCAATTTCCTCCCGCAGCTTTGAATAGATGTTTTCGTCAATACGCTGGTGAGCGGCAGGAGTGTTGCCCATGTTTTGCATGAAAAGCACCGGGTTGACAATTTCCCATTGCGCAAAATTGTCTAAAACAATGGTTTTCTTATCCAGTGTGAAAACCTCTTCCGGAGGAGTATCGTAAGTGAGAAGCTGGTTGGAAAAGGCCTTTGTTTTTTGAATGAAGGGCAGCTTGAAGAACAAGCCCTTGCCTTCCAGGATCTTAATATTTCTATAATTATTGTCCTGCCTTAAGGCTTCATAGGATGGTTCAGACGCGTCATCCGCGATCACCCGGATAATCTTGTCAAACTGGGTGACGATCACCTGTTCACGCTCATCCACGCGAAAAGTAAAAAGATTGAATAATATCAGCAATACCACAAAACCACCGACGATATATGCGATCGTTTTGAAAAATCCCTTCATTTTATCCTGATCCAGATCGATGACTTTTTTATTGTTCGTGCCGTTGAATTGGCTGTTCTGTTCCATTAATCCAAACCTCCCTGTTCAATCGTTGAGCCGTTAATCGGCAGGAACTTCAAGGTGTTGTCATCGCTGTCCATAATAAAGATTTTTGCATTTGGAAGCACATCCTGCATGGTTTCCAGATACATTCTGGTGCGGGTAACCTCCTTGCCCAGCTCGTAATTATTGAATACCTGCTTGAAGTTCTCCACATCACCCCGTGCTTCGGCAATGCGTTTTTCCTTATAGGCATTGGCCTTGTTCAGCATTTCTGCCGCATTTCCTTCGGCCGCGGGAACAATTTCATTTCTACTTTTATTCGCCTCGTTAATGAACCTGTTTTTATCTTCCCTGGCCTTGATGACGTCATTGAAGGCTTCCTCAACTGCAGAAGGAGCATAAACCGCCTGCAGGTAAACCTGTGTGATATCAACCCCCATCTGATACTGGTTACAGACTTCCTCGAGATCCTGCATGATTTTTGTTTGGATCAGATCCTTTTGATCCGTCAGCACATCATCCATCGTGTGGTTGGCTACAACCCTGCGAATGGATGATTCAGCAGCGATACGAAGGGTGTTATCCGGATCGTTCACATTAAAAAGGTAATCCTTTACATTGACAATTCTGTATTGCACGACGGTCTCTGCATTAACCAGGTTTTCATCCCCTGAAATCATCAACGCTTCGTATGGATTCACCGTAAATGAAGACTGTGAGTCGGTTCCCCCCACCGAAGTCGTTTGATAACCAAACTCCATGCTTCGCAGCACATCGCATTTCACAATTTCAGCCTTTTCTATCGGCGCGGGCAAATGCCATTTCAGCCCCGCTTCAGTTTCAACGCTGACAGACCTGCCGAACCTGGTAATCACCGCCTGCTCGCCGCCATCGGATTTCAATGTGTAAAAACCCGTAGCAAGCCATAGTCCTGCTGCAACCAGTACCGACAGCAGAATTAAGGACTTTGACAATTTCTTCATCCTAACCCCTCCATAATTATTCTTGACTGTATTCACTCGAAAGTCATTCTATTACATACATAAAAAACTTAAAACCGTTGTTTTATGTTTGAAATACGTGATTTTCTGATAATACCGTGCATTTTTTCATCTTTGCTTAACGGAATACGTTTTAGCAGATATCTATATGGATATACGTTTTTCTCTCCTATTTGTCTTTAAGAGATTCGATAATTTCCAACGATTTGTTTGCTGTCCTCAGATATTTCTCCCGCTTGTTTTGATTTACAGCAGCTCTGCCGCGCTTTCCTTTTGCTTGTTCAGACCCGCCTGAATCGGTAGTCATGATCCCATAGTTGATGTTCATCGGTTCAAAATGTCCCATTGAAGATGTGGACACATAATATGCCAATGCACCGATGGCCGTGCTGTTCGGAAACGCCAGCTCACCTGAACCCATGGCAGACCTGAAGGCATTGATCCCCGCGACCAGGCCTGATGCGGCTGATTCCACATATCCCTCCACCCCGGTAATCTGCCCGGCAAAGAACAGATTGTTCCGTTTCCTGAAGCGATATACGGGTGTAAGCAGTTTCGGGGAATTGATAAAGGTATTGCGGTGCATGACGCCATACCGGGCGAATTCAGCCTCTTCCAGCCCTGGAATCATCGAAAACACCCTTTTTTGTTCCGGCCATTTCAGATGTGTCTGGAAACCTACAAGGTTGTACAAAGTGCCCTCCCGGTTATCCTGGCGCAATTGCACCACGGAATAGGGCTCGGTTCCGGTATGAGGATTGGTAAGCCCCACGGGCTTCATAGGCCCGTACCGAAGCGTGTCCACACCGCGCTGGGCCATGATCTCGATGGGCATGCAGCCTTCAAAGATCAGCTTTTGTTCAAAATCCTTTACGGGCGCAGGCTCTGCCGTCACAAGAGCCTGATGGAACCTCAGATATTCCTCCCTCGACAGGGGGCAGTTAATATAATCATCAGCACCCTTTTCATAACGCGAGGCCGAAAATGCCTTGTTCATGTTAATGGTTTCCGCCTTGACAATGGGTGCTGCCGCATCAAAAAAGCTCAAAGCCTCCTGACCGATAATGCCGGCAATCTCTTCGGATAATGCATCCGATGTCAGTGGGCCGGTGGCGATAATCGTAAATTGATCCGGGTTTATGGTGGTTACTTCCTGATGGATCACCTGGATATTCGGGTGGTTTTTGATTTTCGCCGTCACACATTCCGAAAAACTTTGTCTGTCCACTGCCAGAGCACCGCCTGCAGGAACAGCATTTTCATCGGCACACAGCAAAACAACCGAGCCCATGCGCCGTAACTCTTCTTTCAGAAGCCCCACTGCATTTTCAAGCTGGTTTGAGCGCAGAGAATTGGAGCAAACCAGCTCGGCGTATGTGTCAAGATGGTGTGCGGGAGATTTTTTCCCCGGCTTCATTTCATATAATGAAACCTTTCCCCCGCGCTGTGCGATCTGCCAGGCGGCTTCACAGCCGGCTAGCCCGGCACCGATAACATTGATTCTTTCCAAGGGATGTCCCTCCCGTTTATCGTGCGCACACCGCGCCGTTCAGGTAATGAAACAGCTTTCCCTGGTAACGGCGTTCGCGCATCATTTTCTGCTCAATCAGCTCAACAACCTTCCACCAGCTGGTATCCCAGCTGCAAAACAGGCTTCTTTCCTCCGGAGCCCTTCCAATCAGCCTTTGAATGACAATCTGAGGTGACAGGTATTCCAGAAAGGTGATGGTTCTGTCGATAAAGGTTTCCATGGAAGCAGGCTGCAAAAGCCCCTGCTGAAACATTTCTCCCATTTTTGTCTGCTTCAGAATATACAGCGAATGACATTTCACCTGATCCACCCTTAGGGCTGACAGGATTTTTGCCCCTTCCACAACATCTTCCAGAGTATCCATCGGAAGATCGGTGATCATATGGGCACAGGTTTTCAAACCGTAGGTTTTTGCCCTGTTGACGGCGTCAATAAACTCGGCCAGGCCATGGCCCCGGTTCAACTCCTTCAATGTGTGATAATTAACCGTCTGAAGCCCGATCTCCACCACAATGTCCACCGAATACCTTTCTTTGATTTCGGCCATGATTTCGTAATACTGGTTGTTCAGGCAATCGGGCCTGGTGGAGATATACAGCGCAACAACATCCGGGATACAGGCCTGTTCCAGGTAAGAACGGAAAACATCCAAAGGGAAATAGGTGTTTGAGTAATTCTGAAAATAGGCGATAAATTTCCGGGCATGATATTTTTCAGATATATAGGCGATATTTTTTTTAAGCTGCTCTTCCACCGACAGCAATGGCGACAGGCTTTCAAAGCCCGCCCCTTCTTCACCGCAAAAGGTACATCCTTCGCAACTTAACAGGCCGTCCCGGTTTGGGCATGTGGCAGGCAGGTTAACCGGTATTTTATAAACCTTCTGGCCATAAACCTCTATCAGATAATCAGAAAACTTCTTATAGCTCATCAGATACCATCACTTTCTATTCAATGATAAACGCATTTCCTGCTGTAACCGTAAAAAAGACGGAGTATCCCAATACAGCCTTTAAGCATGTTTTTGCTCTTGTATCGGTTTTTCAGGATACCTCCGCATGGAATTCCATATACCCATTGTAACGGTTTATCGTGAGGAAAAAAAGATTATTTTGATTTTGCCGTTGTTTTTTCAGTTTATTTTGAACTGCTATCGTATATTTGATTGGAAAGGTGTTGAAAAAGGAAATCATCGAAACCACCGAAGTTCATGAAGAACACATGATTTTTTAATGCCGTTCTAATGATTCTGTGTTATGATTTCACTTCAGAAACCCATTCCAATAAGCAAATATGCATGATATTATGAGTAAATCATGGTTTCCATGCAAAAATACCGAGTTGGAGGTTATTATGCCTGTCATGATTTTGGGTTCATACAGGAAATCATGTTATACTCATAAGAAATTCAAATAACAATGGAGGCATTATGCTGTTAAAACTATTCATATTGGCGTTAATTGGGGGGTTTATCGGCTGGGTTACCAACATGATTGCCGTTAAGATGCTGTTCCGCCCGATGAACCCGGTGAAGCTGCCCTTCGGGCTGAAGCTTCAGGGGCTGCTGCCGGCAAGAAAAAAGGATTTGGCGGTATCCATCGGCAAGGTGATTGAAAGCAAGCTGTTGAAGCCTGAAGAACTGATGGGAAGCCTGGTTCAGGATAAGGATATCGCACACCTGAAGGATTCCATTGTCTTAAATGTTGTGAGAATCCTTAAAGACAAGTTTCCGGCTTTCCTGCATGGTTTCACCGATAGAACCATCAAAAAGCAGCTGGAGCTGTTTATGGCCAAGGATGGTGATCGCTATATTCGTGAGATGATTGGCAATATGGTCACCCACGCTACCGAGAACCTGGCTATTTCGGATAAGGTTGCCGAAAAGATTGAATCCCTGGATCTGCTTTCGTTTGAGAGCATTGTCATCGGGGTAGTCAACAAGGAATTGCGTTTCATTGAATACCTGGGTGCTATTCTGGGTTTTCTGATTGGAATTCTGCAGGGTCTTGTGATGCTGTTGATGTAATGCAGCGCGGATGGGTTTTTGCATAAGAAGAGACAGGCTCACCACACGCAACTTTGTTGATGAATGTCCTGAAGAGTTCCCACAAAAGAAGGGGCTTACTCATGATTTAGGAATACCCTGCCAAACCTTGCATTAGAATAAAGAATAGCGGCATTCTTTTTATTGATGGGAATGCCGCTTTTTATTTATGAAATATTGCCGGTTGATATTGGGTTCTATTTTTTTGCAGCCTTTTCTGCGAAGGTATTATCCACAAGCTTGTCAAAAGGTGCAAGCTCCTTCAGTTCTCCGGCCGTCTGCATCACTTGCTGCAGCTTCATGAATGCTTCTTCTTTCATAGCAGGCGTCTTGTTCCAGGCATCCTGTGTTTTATAGCGGTTCACAATCATTTCCAGCAGCTCCATGTCGTTGTCCGGAAAAGCTCCCTTCAGGGCTTCTGCCACTTCTTTGTTGCTGTGATTTTCAACCCATTGCTGGCCTTTGTAAATCGCATTTGTAAAGGCCTGAATAATTTCCGGGTTCTTTTCCATGTAGCTCGTTTTTGCATAGTAAGCCGTGTACGGTATTTCTCCGCTTTCCGCCCCGATGGATGCGACGATATGGCCTGTGCCTTCCCTTTCAAAGGTGGATGCAACCGGTTCAAACAAGGTTACATAGTCTCCCTGCCCGGACAGAAACGCTCCGCCCATGAGTGCAAACTGCACTGAGGTATCCACTTCTACGTCTTTCCCGGGAATAATATTATTTTGCTTTAGTACATATTCCAGCGTCATTTCAGGCACTCCGCCCTTTCTTCCGCCGATGATGTTTTTACCGCGCACATCCTCCCACTTGAAATCAGGCATGGCTTTTCTGCCAACCAGAAAAGAACCATCACGTTTTGTCAACTGGGCAAATACAACGCCATAATCATCCTTTCCTTCATTGTACACATAAATGCAGGCTTCCGGTCCGGAAAAGCCGATATCCGCCTGGCCGGACAAGACCGCGGTCATTACCTTGTCGGCACCGGCACCGTTCACCAGTGTAACCTTTAACCCTTCCTCCTCAAAAAAACCCTTATTGATGGCCACATACTGAGGTGCATAGAAGATGGAATGGGTTACTTCGCACAGGGTTATTTCCTTCAGTTCCTTTGTACTGCAACCTGGCAAAAGCATTAAGACGACCAGGGCTAATGCGAGTATGATTCGGATCCATTTCATAGCTTCATTCCCCCCCAATGGAACTCAGAAATCTTAGTGCAGCTTAATAGTTTCTACTGATCCCTTTTCCTAGAAGCTCAACCCCGAAATACATCAAAGCAGCTAAAACAGACAAAATCAGAACGCTGGTCATGACCAGATCCAGTTGGAAAACCTGGCCGCCGTATACGATCAAATAACCCAGTCCAGCCCTTGAAACAAGAAACTCACCCACAATAACGCCCACCCAGGATAGCCCCACATTCACCTTCAATGCATTCATCATCACGGGAAAGGATGAAGGAAGGATTACCTTCGTTAAGATTTGTCGGCGTGTTGCACCAAAGCTTTGAACAAGCCGTATTTTCTCTGAATCAGCTTCCTGAAACCCCGTATATACCTCCAATACGGTAACAATGAGGGATACTGTCAGTGCAACGGTAATGATCGATAACGGGCCCGCGCCCAGCCAAACTATGAACACCGGGCCCAATGCAATTTTCGGCAGAGCGTTTGCCACGACCAAATAGGGCTCCAGTACCTTTGAAACAGTGTCGGAGGACCATAAAATGATGGCAATCAGGATCCCCGCGAGGGTTCCAAGCACAAATCCCACAACCGTTTCCCACAAGGTTGTCAAAACATGCTCATAAATGCTGCCGTCAGCCGTCAGGCGCGCAATAGTGCTGATCATTCTGACAGGGCTTGAGAAGATGAAAGAATCCATCCACTTCAAACGCGTTGCTATCTCCCACAGGGCGAAAAACACAAACAGCAGCAATATGCGAAGAATGAAAATCATTCTTTTATGTGCCTTCACCTTTCTTAAATATTCAAGCTGTTCTTTCGATGCGTCTTCATCAAACATGGATATCCAGCTCCTTCCATACCCGATTGAAATATCCACGGAACTCCGGAGCCTCTCTTGATTGCAGCGGAGTTCGGTTTTTCATGTCGAAATGGATGTCCATGACCAGTTTGATCTCTCCGGGTCTTTTGGATAGTACGTAAAGACGTTCTGACATGCTGATGGCCTCTGCAATATCGTGAGTGACCATCACAGCCGTCTTTCCTTCGGATTTAATGATGCGGTAGATATCGTCATTCACAGCCAGCCGGGTCTGATAGTCCAATGCTGAAAAGGCTTCATCCAGCAGCAGGATATCAGGGTTCACGGCAAGTGTGCGGATAAGGGCTGCTCTTTGCCGCATGCCTCCGGACAGCTGCGACGGCCGGTGATCCCGGAAGGAAGACAAACCATATTTCAATAGCAAATGCTCTACATCCCGAATTCGGTCCGGTGTCAGCTGGTTTTGAATTTCAAGCCCCAATAGAGTGTTTTTTAAAATGGTGCGCCACTCAAAAAGGCTGTCTCTTTGAAGCATATAACCGATTTTGGGGTTTACTCCCCGAAGAGGCTGCCCAAAGATTGTAATATTCCCTTTGGAAGGTGGCAGCAAACCGGCGATAATGGACAACAATGTTGATTTCCCGCAGCCGCTTGGTCCGACAATTCCGATAAATTCTCCTTCGCGGACTTCCAGTGATATCTCATTCAGTGCGCAGTTTTCACCGTGCGGGGTATGATAGCATTTTGAGATGTTTTCTATTTTTACTGCAGGGACCATGGATTCCCTCCCGCTCAGGATACACTGACAGTATATGCGCTATCTTGAGGTTGGGTGACGCCTTGCATATTGGACATAATAGTTGTTCTGTTCTGGAAATTATAGTATAATTCATACCATGCAGACAAAATTGACTGCGCAAGGAGAACAAATAATGAATACACTTGTTTCAAAGCTGATTGAGAATATGGAAAAGATCATCATTGGTAAAAGAACCGTGCTGGAGATCCTTCTTACTGCCCTGCTCTGCGAGGGCCATGTGCTGATTGAAGATGTGCCCGGCGTCGGGAAAACACAGATGGTTGCTGCCCTGGCCCGCTCGGTAAGCGGCGTTTTCCACCGGGTTCAGTTCACACCCGATGTGATGCCGTCTGACATCATGGGCTTTTCCATGTTCAACCCGGCCACAAGAGAGTTTGAATACCGGGAAGGTGCCGCAGTGTGTAATTTTCTGCTTGCCGACGAGGTGAACAGGAGCTCGCCCAAAACCCAGTCCAGCCTGCTGGAAATCATGGAAGAGTTTCAGGTTACGGTGGATGGAAAAACCTATCCGCTTCCCCGTCCCTTTATGGTCATGGCCACCCAGAACCCCATTGAAAGCTTTGGAACCTATCCTTTGCCCGAAGCACAGCTGGACAGGTTCTTTCTGAAGCTGACCATCGGTTACCCCGATAAAAGCCAGGAAAGTGAAATACTCGATCGTTATGGCAGCAATAACCCGATCAAATCATTGGAACCCGTTTCCTCCCTCACCGATATCCTTTCGCTGCAGGAGCAGGTGAAAGGCGTTCATGTGGAAGATGTGCTGAAAGGATATATCGTTGATATCATTGAACAAACGCGGAAAAGTGAGTTTGTTGCTCTTGGAGCAAGCCCACGGGGCAGTCTCAACCTTTACCGCGCTGCCAGGGCCCGCGCTTTTATCCGCGGCAGAGACTACATCCTGCCCGACGACATTCAGGAAATGGCCGTTCTGGTTTTGCCCCACAGGCTGCTGATGAATTCTGATGCCCGGATGAAGGGCATGACTGCAGAGGAAATTGTTACACAGGCAGTTTCAAGGGTTCAGGTGCCTGTTTTTTAAGTTCACTCACTGCACGAATAAGTTCAGTCAGAGGAGCTTTTACAATGAAAAGAGTATTCACCTTTATCCTCATGTTGTTTTTTTCAGTGCTGTACACCTATTTGGTCGGTGCACAAACCAGTATGCTTCTGGTCTATATGTTTGTGCTTTGCATCCCTGTATCCTTTTTTTTGAGCTGGCCTTTACGGAAGCGTTTCGGGTTTTCCCTTGAAATACCTGCCTTTGAGGTTGAAAAAGGCAGTATCACCAAAATAAACATTCTCATACACAACAATTCATTCCTGCCGGTTCCCTTTGTCAGGCTGGCTTTTATGCATTCGGAAAACCTCATTTTGCAAGATCAGCCCGAAGAACTTCTATCCTTCTCGCCTCATGAAGCAAAGACCATTACCGTAAGGTTTTATGCTCATCACAGAGGGGCTGAAGATATTGGATTAAGCGAGCTTTCCATCCAGGATTACCTCGGATTTTTCTCCTTTTCATTGCTGAAAGATCTTGAACGGCACCAATATACCGGCAGAATTACTGTTTTACCTAAAATTTCGGTCATGAAGCCCAGCAGTAAAATCATGCATGGCGCGGACGGAAGAGAAAACACGATGAGCGAATCTGAAAGCGTCATCGCCGCTAACAGTTTCTTTATGGGCGAACCCGGCCATGAGTTTCGGGAGTACCAGGCCGGAGATCCGCTTCATAAGGTTCATTGGAAGCTTTCGGCAAAGATTGACCGGCTGATGGTGCGAAAAAGCGAAAGTGGTGGCTCCTCCAAGCTATGCTTCATCCTTGATCCTTTTCTTACAGCCAAATCGATAAAAGTGGTCAAAAAAAAGAAAGCTTCCGTCACCGATAGTTTTCCGGATAAGAGCAAAGAGGCGGAAGATAAGCTTCTTGAAACACTGTTGTCCGTTTCCAATATGGTCATCCAGCTTGGAAGGGTTGCGGAGATATGGCTTTTCAGCGAAAACCAATGGCATGTAAAATGCGTATCACAAAAGAAAGAGCTTATCGATCTGCAGCGGTATTTCGCCCAATACGAGTTTCCTGAAACCCCACCTGTAAACCAGGTCAACCGCCTTCCGCTGTTTTCCATGATGAAACAACAGAAAATGAACAGAAGCTTTAAGGGCAGCGATGCAATTCTTTTTACCGCGGGATATGATCAAAAACTGCAGGCATTATTGAATGGCAGTGATCTGAAAGGGTTTACCCTGAGGGTCATTCGGATAAAACAACCCTTGTCAGAGGAAGCGCAAGCTGTTGAAAATGCTATATCCTCATCCAATGAATTGCTTAGGGTATTCAATACGGACGAAAACCTCTCCGACGCAGTGATTTAACCGAAGGGCGCACCGGAGGAGACAACGGGGACAGGTACCTTGATAAAAATTGAGCCATGTGACCTGGACCCCGCCCTCTAATCTAAGGAGTCAGGTTCTCCGTGCAATTGAATCAAGTTTATCTGGGCGAGCCAGGGGACCTGTCCCAGCCGGTTTGTCCCCGCTGGTTGTCCCCACTGGTAAACGCCCGCTGGTAAGATGAAAGGATTTTATGAAAGATTTATGGAAGGATTATACCAACAGAATATTTGCCCTTCTGTTTTCCGTATCCATTTCGGTTTGGATACTTGATTCATTCACTACAAAGCTGTTACCCCAAACCATCCTGGTGGTTTTTATACTGCACAGCCTTGTTTTTATCGGAATGATTGAAGCAGGAAAAAATCCCTTAAAGCTCGCTTTGTTTATCGTTGGTACTATCATTTATGCTTTCGTAATATTTGTTATCATTTCTTATGCACAGAAGGATTTTCTATACCGTTACCTGGTATGGCTTGCAACCCTTAGCCCCGATAGCGGTAATCATGAAACAGCGTTTATGTTGGCAACTGTCCTGATGATCTGCTATATGTTCTCGGCAATCGTGTTCTATTTCTCCTGCATTCGTGACAGAATTGGCATTCTGTTCATGACAGGTCTAATCCCGCTTCTTCTGCAAACTGCAAAAACAAACAAAGAGAACACAATTCCTTTTCTTCTGTTTGTTGTTTTGTTTTTCTGCCTGTATATCGGGAAAAACAAAAAATTGACCATGATACGCTCTGAAGGCCATACAAAGCTGTGGTTCCTGGCTTCTGTTGTCTTATTTGTGCTTGTTGTGCTTGGCCTGTCTGCTGTTTTGCCAAAGCCCCTGACCCAACCAAAGCTTGCTGAATTGGATTCTGTAGTCTTTCAGGCCCTGCGTCCTTTGCTGGGCACTCCCACTAATCAAGAGGTTGCCAGTATTGATAACTACATATTGCAGCTGGATCAGGGACGTATGGAACTGGATAAAGCAACCCCTCCAACCAGCGACAGAGTTCTTTTCGAGGTTGAAGCCTCCGAGCCGCTCTACCTGCGCATACAGAGCCGTGACAGTTATGAGGGGAACCAATGGTTCAATAGTGATCCCAAGTTGAAGCAAGGCTACCCGCTTTTCAATTTACTGCCGCAATACATGGATCTGTATGCTTTTTCGAGAATACTCAGTTCCATGGATGAACAGGATTTACTGGATATTGGTTTCTCTAACCCTGATCAGATGTTTTCCTTTTCACCCCATCTTCCGCAACTCAAGCAAGCTGTGATCCAGATGAACCGGGTGAACGCAGACTTTTTTCTGACAACCCCCGGTGTATTCAGCCTGGAGCCACAAACAGAGGGCATTGAAGCAATGATCAACGATTTGAATGACTGTTATCCTTCATCCAATGAAACCCTGAACCCATTCGAAAAATATAAACTGGAATACATTTCACAGGACATCCCTGCTGTTTCAACGGAAATGGCTGTTCTTCGGCAAATCAATGCGGATATTTACACCGCCTTTAGAAAAAACAGGCAAACGTTGTTTGAGAAATATGAAGAGGAAATGAAACAGTTGCCTTTTTCTGAAGCTGAACGGATGGAAATACTATTCTCATCGGATCAGGAATTTAACCTGGCATATGAAAGCTTTACCACCCTTCCCTATGATCTGCCCGAAAGAATTTATGAATTGGCCCAGTCCATCACCGCCGGTGAAACAAGTGATTACGGAAAAGCCCTCGTGCTGGAGAACTTTTTCCACTCCTCCGGTTTCCGGTATGACCTGTCTCCTCCCAGGCTTCCTTATGGACGGGATGTCAACGATTACTTCCTTTTCAACAGCAAACGTGGTTTTTGTGTGCATTATGCTTCAGCCATGGTGATTCTGGCACGAGCCTGCGGTTTACCGGCACGATATACCGAAGGGTATGTCATCGATGAATGGAATGAGCAAACAAAGCGTTATTATGTCCGGGCGAAGGATGCTCATGCATTCCCTGAGATTTATATCACCGGCTTTGGCTGGATGGTCTTTGAACCTACGGTCAGCTCAGAAAGCGGTAATGATTTTTTTGCATGGATAAAATCCTTGGGAGGGAAAATTCAAGATTTCATACAGTCTGTATCCCGGTTGTTCAGGACCTTGCCTGTTGCTTTCAAGCTTCTTTTCATTCCTTTCATTCTTCTGGGTGCCTTCTATCTGT
Organism: uncultured Ruminiclostridium sp.; assembly: GCA_964450305.1. Classification (GTDB taxonomy): domain Bacteria; phylum Bacillota; class Clostridia; order DSM-8532; family DSM-8532; genus JAAYJG01. Next base: position 4,265 of record CAYVFB010000006.1, on the reverse strand, counting down.
TATGGTTGTTTACCAACCTTCGGTATCGGACATGGCTGAAAAAGACCATGAAAGCCGATGGAAACACGGCTTTGAAAAGAATCTTTGCCCGGTTGGTCGCTTTGTTGAAAATCGCCCGGTTCGAAATGAAAAAATCCGATACCCCTTCCACATATGCCGCGCGTGTTCTTGATGAGAAAGGAATTGATATCTGCAGTCTTGCCGAAGCCTATAATAAAACCAGATATGGCGGTTATCAGCTCCCCTCAGAGGAGTTACAGAGCTATCTGAAGCTGTATCAGGAGGTGACAGCTTACATGAAGGCACGAATACGAGGTCCGAAAGGCTGGTTGTTACGGTAACACAAACCTTAAACGCAGCACGGGAGAGTAGCTCCATTTCGATAATGCCCTGCCCGGATAAAGGATTTTGTAAAGTAGAATCTACCTGTGGTGACCTGAAAAAATGCAGCAGATGAAACGAATCATCTGCTGTATCAAAGGGTGTTAGGAGGTATATGAATAAATAATCAGCTTGTTTTAATCGGCCTTCCGTTGAAAGGATTCGGCTGCTTCCACCAGTTCAATAAAGCTTTTTCTGTAACCCTCAGAATCATCACCCATTGCTTTTGAAGCCCTGGCCTTCACACTTTCGAAGGACGAGGTTCCTTTATATTCCGACTCGCTTAAAAGCATCCCAAACTCGGCAACGGCTGACGCAAAACAGAAGTTTTCTGAAGCATTGTCTTTGTATTCCTGTTGTGAGATGGGGTGAACAATTTTTTTGCTGATGTCCCCATCGGGTTCCTTGTAGCGTATGCGTACTTCCATCCATTCATTTTCCCATTCCTGACGGATATCATTGGACTGGTACTTCAAATCAGAAGAATCGATGGTTTCACCGCTTTGATAGGTCACAATCTCATAAAAAGCCATCACATTGTGCCCTGCACCGATCTCACCGGCATCCTTGGTGTCATCGTCAAAATCCTCGTTTGCCAGCACGCGGTTCTCATACCCGACCAGGCGATATTCTTTCACCTTCCTGGGGTTGAATTCCACCTGTATCTTCACATCCTTCGCTATGGTCAATAAGGTGGCGCCCATTTCATTCACCAATACCTTTTTTGCTTCAAACACATTGTCGATATAGGCGTAATTACCATTTCCGTTATCGGCCAGGCTTTCCATCTTGTTATCCTTGATGTTTCCGGTGCCAAAACCCAGAACGCTGAGGGAAATGCCTTCCTTCCTCTTTTTCTCGATCAGCCTTGTCAGTTCACCCTCGCTGCTGACACCAACATTGAAATCCCCATCGGTGGCAAGGATGACACGATTGTTCCCGCCGTTGACATAGTACTTCTTCGCGATTTCATATGCTTTTTCAATGCCCGCGCTTCCCGCGGTGGAGCCACCGGCTTCCAACCTGTCCAGTGCTTCCAGGATCTTTTCCTTTTCATCGCCGCGCGCACCTTCCAGAACAACACCAGAGGAACCCGCATAGACCACGATGGAAACCTTGTCATTTTCCCCGAGCTGCTCGGTTAAAAGCTGGAAGGATTCCTTCAGCAGCGGAAGCTTGCCCGGTGCATCCATCGAGCCGGATACATCCAGCAAAAACACAAGGTTTGAACGGGGCAGGTTTTTATGCTCAACATGTTTTGCCTGTAATGCGATCATCACAAGGCTGTTTTCGGTATTCCATGGACATTGGGAGATTTCCGTCGTAACGGAAAACGGTACATCTCCCGTGGGTTCCGGTAAATCATAGGAGAAATAGTTGATCAGCTCTTCTGTTCTGACGGCATCTGCCGGAGGCATCATTCCAGTATTCAGGTAACGCCTGACATTGCTGTAGGAGGCAGTATCCACATCGATGGAAAAGGTGGACAGCGGTGACATGGCTGTTCTCTTCATGCGATTTTCCGGATTGGAATCATACTCTTCCGTGTTAAAATCTTCAGGGAAAATGGGTTGCATGATATATTCACTATTTACCGCAGAATCCTGAGCAAAGCTCTTTGACATTATGTTATTTGACTGTGGTGCGACAGCGCCTGCGTTGCCTTGAGCAGCAATGTCTGCAGTGCCTGCGTTTTTGGTTGATTCTTGAAGACTGCTCGGTTGCGTTGGGACGGTTGAGCCGGTATTTGTTGAATTGTTCGGTTGCGCAGCTGCAGTTGGGCTGGTGTCGGGGCTTGTTGCTGCCGGAAATAAAGAGCAGGCAGTACTAAGAATAAGGCCCAGGCACAATAATGCGGTTAAAAGGCTTTGAGTTCTCTTTTTCATGATCTTTTCCCCCTTTTCTGTCTTTATTTCTTTTGACGGATGCAGCTGCGTAAATGTTCCATGGGAATTCAAACTGATTAAAAATCACAATTGCCTTTTTCATTTATTCTTGCTCATCCCAATAAATACTGAGCAGCCGGGTCGGAATAGACGCAGTTTTGCTGGTTATTTCAAGGCACATCTGGCTGTAATATGCATGATGGTATGCACTTCGCACAAAACGAATGGAATCAATTTTTGAGAAGGGTTCATTCGGAATCGCACCGGCAAATTCATCCTGAATATCCTGATCCCCATATTGATTACATGAGATGAACCCTGTAAAATCGGGCTTTGCCTGATAAATAGTGCTTTTACCCCCATCATGGGTTAAAATGAAAACATACTGATCCAGGTAGTGCAAAATCTGAGCCACTTCCCCCTTTACAGGTGTTTGACTTAAATCATGCTGCACAAAGATATCCCCGGTGTCCAAACGAACTTTTCTGACGAGGTTATCTGTATCACGAACCTGCCATGATAACTCAACAAAGCCTTCGGTGCATCGTCCGACCTCCCGCCAAAGGTCTTTCTCATCCGCGTTCACCTTTCCGATGCTTTTGGTAAGGTTGAACCAGTTGCTGTACCCGGACCAGTAATCATTGCTTTCCAAAACCATGGAACTTAGATCATCAAACAGAATATATGGTTCATTAAAGAAGCACATGGCGCCGGGTCTTTGAATCGTAAAAACATCGATGATCTCCTTTTGAAAAAACTGACCGTCATCGTCTTTGTTTCTGAAAAGCACTTGACCCGAGGGGTAGGTTTTCATAATCTCATAGGTGCTTCCGCTTTTACTGATGATGAAGTTATCGCTTTTTCTAATTGGCTGAAGATCATCGGGAAACTCATAATCCATATAGGTCCAACTGTCCTCCCTGATAGAATATTCCCTTAAAACGCCGGTTTTTTGATTCTTCTGTAAACATTCTGCCGAATAATTAGACAGGTTTCCCGAAGGGCTATTCGGGATAAACTGCCAATCGTACAGGTTTTTCTCGACTGCTTCAAGGGTTTGAAAATCAACCTTGTATAACCGGTCATTACGGTAGAATGCCACATACTCTGATTTTCCTTCAGTGTAACCGCTGATGATTCCCATACCCTCCAGCGTTCCATGCTTCAGCTGGCATGCAGCCTTTACAATAAAATTTATGGGGTTGTTGTCCGCGTCCCTGGTGACCCTCAGAATGGCTATGATATCTTCTTCAATGTCCACAATGAGTATTTCTTCATCAATTCGGAGCATAAGCAAATTGTTGCTGAATGCCTGTGGCAGATAAAACTCATAAGCTTTATTTAAATCACTCCATTTGGGATAATAGCCTGTTTGCTTTAATATGACCCTGTTCCCCCCATATATAGCCGCCAGGTTTAAACTGGGCGTGGAGTTGAACATCTCTCTTTCTGTAAAAATGCTGTAGGAAAACGGTTTTCCAAGGCTACTCACAGTATCCGGTTCAACAATCTTCACTGGAAGCTTTTGTCCGCGAACCTCGTCGAGCTGGGTATAATTCTCTTTGCAAAAAAGGCTGGATTGGTGATATTCTTCAGTATCCTTATAATCAATCGAGTATATGTTCTGTTGTTCCTGGCTGCAGTTTACCCGTATGGACGCCTTCAGGTTATCATCCACAACCCCGAAACTGCAATAACCAATTCCCTGTGCAATTTCATTGATAAATGCCAGAAAGCTTTTCTTATTATCGATAAATCCCGAAGGCAAATCTACGGAAAAAACCAAAGAACCATCTTCATTTCGAACGATTGCGGAACTCAGAACAACCGTATATTTTTGAAACACCTGCTTAACCGTTTCCTCCCAGTTGGTGTTTAAAATTGGCACTTCGGGGAGTTGTACTCCGTTGTATTCCGGTTGCTGAATGAAATTATTATATTGGAAGGTCAGATTTGAGGTATGCATCTGAGCTTGAGGTTCGCTGATAAACCCTTCAA
>CAYVFB010000005.1:0-76264 GCA_964450305.1 uncultured Ruminiclostridium sp. | reverse complement strand
AATGGAACGACTGCCATGCCAGTGACTATCAAGTCGTGTGACCATAATCAGTTTGGAAACCTGGCAAATAACTTCCTGATCCGTTTCCGACTGCCCAACACACCAAGCACTGAATGGAGTAATTTTAAAAACCTTGAGCAGTGGCAGGCCTCAACTGTATTGATGGACAATAGCCACCCCGGCATGGGTTCTTTAGCCTCTGACCCCGGGTTTTTAAATGCCTCGGGGACTATGTCGGAATTAAACGACTTCCGGCTTGCACCGGATTCTCCCTGCCGCGGAGCGGGCAGAAACGGTGTTGACATGGGCGCAAATATTGATCTTGTAGGGATCGGTAAACGAACAGAACAGTCGCCAACCCCAACCCCGACGTTGGCACCGACTACAACGCCAACCCTGTCGCCCAGCCCAACACCAACCATGGCCCCAAGCCCAACGCCGACCGTGGCCCCAAGCCCAACGCCGACTGTGATCGCAACTCCAACTCCAACCCCAACAGTATCTCAAGACACCGAAAAGCCAGGCAGGCCCAATTGGCCCAGAACCACGATAACCTCAACCACCTCTCTCCTGCTGGAATGGGACGATTCAACAGACAATGCGGGTGTTGAAAAATATAAAATCATTTTTAATGGGAACAACTCAACCCCGATCTATGCAACTTCAAACAGTCATGCCTTTACAGCACTAACGCCAGGGAACTCCTATAGCTTTGTAATTTCTGCCCTTGATAGTGCTGGAAATGAAAGTGATCCTTCCAGGACATTCGCGCGGCTTCCTTCCACAATGGAAAGAAGAACAATTTATGTAGACCAGACACTCGGTGCAGAAGTATTGGACGGTACCTATGATGTCAGTACAACAGACGGTCTGGATAAGGGTAATGCATATAAATCCATAAAAGCAGCATTGAAGGAAATGAATGGCGGGGACATCATCGTTTTGCGGGGGGGCACTTATCGGGAAGGGCATATCAGGATCGATTACACGAAGGACGGCACCCCTGAACACTGGTCAACCATCATGTCATATCCCGGCGAATGGGCTGTGCTCGATGGGGAAAACGGTGGCGGAACCGGCGGCATAGACGGGGTCAAAGTTGGAGATAACAGTGGCGCCGGCTGTGTGCTTGGGCAGACTATCAGTGATGGATCAGGGGCTTATGCCATGCAATACTGGAAATTCGACCGGCTGGAAATCACGGGAGGACGGAGCCCTGCCAATACGGGTGCCTGTGGCTTTAATGGCCAGATGGGCCCATTCTGGTTCAGAAGTTGCTATATCCATGATAATGATACTGACAATTCAAGTAATAACCCTGGCGGTATTTCAGGACAATGCTGGAGCAACTGTATCGTGGAATACTGCTATTTTTCCAACAATGGAAGCACCTCCTCCTCGGCGACTCATAACTCAGCGCATATCAATATATTCAGTGATTACAGAACAAATGAAATTGCAAAGGACGGCTTTTATAACGATCGTCCAACCAATAGCAGGAATATATACAGATACAATATTTTTGACGGTTCCGTGCCCGTTGCAATCAAACACAAGCAGACCCAGTTTTTAAGCGGCAGAAATCCATCTGGTGGGCTTGGGTATATTGATACATACAAAACCTTTGGCGATGATATCCATCATAATATTTTTCTGGATTCCACCATCTATGCTATCGATGCCAGACAAGACTTTGTTCAAATTCACAACAATATTTTTGATAATTCCAAATCAGCGATTATTGTCAGTGAAGGGGATACACACCCGATTTTTAAAGCAACAGTTTACAATAATACAATCATATCACAGGGGAAACACGGGATAGGATGGACAAATTACCCATACTACAAATCTGCTTCACACGGGTTTGATCAGGATCCAAACCTCTATGGATACGGATATAACAATATTCTGGATGGGTGTGGTTCCTCATGGGATAGTGAAGATATGACGGCCTGGAGACCTTCAGCCTATACAACCGCGAATTTCGACAACCTTCTGTGGGACAGAAACTTTTTTTACCGTCCTGCAAAAGGACAGAATGACACCAATGGGACTTATGCAGTGATGGTGGGCAATGGCAACAGCGCAAGAATGACGGTGGAAGATTATCAGCAAACCCATCCCGGAGTAAAGCTGTGGCTTAGGGAATACTCTGCAGAAAATCCCTTGTATAAAGGGAGCGAAGGTGCAGATAAATATCGGATAAACACCGGATATCAGCTTGAAAACGGAATTACCCCGGTAAATGCAGGCACAGGCATTCCGCACCCATATTTACCCGGAAAAAACATTCCATCTTATCTCGGGGCTGCGAACCCCAATGATGACCAATGGGTGAATGGAGTTTTATCGCTCAGGGATATCAAGGCAGGTGTTCCAGTGAATCTAAAGAATGCACCTGTTCAGGGCGCACCATACTGGATAGAAGGAGCGGGGATTCAGAGTAATACTGTAACCTTCAATAAAAATGGCGGGGATACAGAGGCGAGCCCAACAACAAAAACAGTTACCGCAGGACAAGCTGTAGGTTCACTTCCAACTGCACCCACCAAAACAGGCTATGACTTCACCGGCTGGAATACTGCCGTGAACGGAAGCGGTGCAGCCTTTACAGCACAAACAGCCGTGAATTCGAATATTACCGTATATGCACAGTGGAAGGCGGATATCGCAACACGAAACCACATTTATTACGTAAGTGCTGTTTCAACATCAACAAATTGGGTGGCAGCAAGCAATATCAACTCTCCCTGTACGGCTCAGACGGCTTTCGATAACGCCCAGGCCGGTGATACCGTGCAGTTCAGAGGCGGAACATACACTATACCAGCTAACACCAGCGGAACATGGTTGACCGGATATTATGCTCCGAATTACTCCGGAACAGAAGAGGCCCCAATCGTATTCATGGCATATCCAGGTGAGACGCCGGTATTTGACGGTACCTCCGGTGGCATAGACAAGGATGGCCACGGTTACTATCACCACGCCCGTATCATGAGCAATGCGCGGTATACAAGTAACAGAACATATTTCCATGAGTACATCACTTTTGACGGGTTCACTTTTCAGTGCGATGGTGGTGTGAATGAAGCACGAATCGCTCTTACGGGCGGTGATAACTACTTTAAAGGACAAAGGGTCCGGGGGCTTGTCGTACAGAATTGTACGTTCAACGGCGGTACCTGGGATAATGAAGCCAGTACCGGCGACAACCGTGAAGGGATTTTTGTCAGCCAGGTTACCGGTTTGGTTATAAGGAATTGTAAGATCTTTGATTATGATCACGTGAATAATAATCAGAACACCAGTGGTATCAAGACTTATCATTGCGACAATGTCATCATAGAAAACTGTGAAATATATGATTGTACGAGGGGGATTTTCTCCAAATCAAACACAGATGACCTGACAGTTCGATATAATTATATCCACGATTGTCACCAGGGCTTTTTTGCCGGCACCGGTGGATGGTGGAATGATGCAAACGACCATACTAAAGGCTATCATGTTAATGAGAACAGCAACAATGTGTTACATCATAACCTTTTTACAAATATTGAACGCGGTTCTATCAGCTGCTTTACACAAGATGGCGGCGATTTGGACGGGACGGTGATATATAACAATACGGTCTATGCGGACACCGGATATACGGCAAGTATCGGCTTGGGCAGCGGAGAACGCCAGCAATTTTATAATAATATTCAGTATGGGCCCAAGATCGACAATGACATTGGCTTATTAAAATGGACCAGTGGTGATAATAATCCCCAGGATATAGCCGATGGGAAGGCGGAGTATAATTTCGGCCTTGATTCGGTAGATCATAATCAGTTTGGAAATATCGGCAGCTTTCTCATCAGGGTCAGGAAAACGAATGCACCCACTATTAGTTATAACAGCCTTGCAGCATGGAAGGAATCAGGAGTTTTGACTAACGGCGGTAATCCTGGAGAGGGAAGTCTGGCATCGGATCCAATGTTTGCGAACACCTCCGGTACTATGAATAAAATTGCTGATTTTGCTTTACAGACAGGTTCCCCCTGTAAAGGCGCTGGCCGCAACGGTATTGACATGGGTGCCGACATCAGTCGGGTAGGAATCCAAACCGGCTTGGTGGCTCCAACCCCAACAGTAACGCCAAACCCGACGCCGACCGTGGCACCGAGCCCAACGCCAACCGTGGCACCGAGCCCGAAGCCAACCGTGGCACCGAGCCCGAAACCAACCGTGGCACCGAGCCCGAAACCGACTGTGGCACCAAGCCCTATGTCGACCGTGGCACCAAGCCCAACGCCAACTGCGGCACCGAGCCCGACACCAACCGTGGCACCGAGTCCAACCCCAACGGTGACTCCAAGCCCAACGCCGGTTGTGACCTCACCCCAACCTGTGATACCAATACAAAACCCGGCTATTGTGATAACCCCAACCCAAGCGGTAACCCCAACACCGGCGGCAACCCCTACAAAAGCACCAACCCCAACCCCTGCTGCAGTATCCCATAACGCTACTGTTCTTGGGCATGTCTCTATTACGAATCTGGCTGGAAGTGTGGACAGTGCTTCCAATACGTATTTGGTTCATTTGAATGAAGAACAGGCTGAATCACTGTTCCAAAGCAAGAAAAAGACAACCATCAACAGTCCGGTAATACCAGATGTAAAGGCCTATGCACTGGAGTTACCTTTAACAACACTGCAGGGAACTGCAAAAGGAGAGAATATAACCTTCCTCACCGAAACAGGGAAAGTAACTGTTCCAAATAACCTGCTTTCGGGGCTGAATATAAACGGAACCACAGCGTCCCTCGCCATTGGAAGGGTTGAAAAAACAAAGCTTTCTACACCTGCGAAAACGCTGATTGGGGATCGTCCTCTGATACAGCTCAGTCTTTCTGTTGCCGGAAAAACAATATCCAATAAAATAAAGATTCCCGTTACCGTATCCATACCCTATACTCCATCCGCTGAAGAATTGAACCACCCAGAGAATATCGTTGTTTGGGCGGTAGATCAAAGCGGAAGCTTAACAGCTGTACCCAATGGACGGTATGATCCGCAAGCCCAGGCAGTTACCTTTAAAACAGACAGCTTTGGCCAATATGCAATTGGTTCAACTGGAACAGACTTTAGTGATGTGCCTGCTACAGCGTGGTATGCAAAGGCAGTCAGGTTTGCAGCAGCAAGGGGCATATCCACGGGTGTTGGAAATAACAGGTTTAATCCTAACGGCCAGCTCACACGCGCACAGGTACTGGTGATGATCTTAAGGGCTTATGGGATAGCCCCCGACAGCAATTCATCCGACAACTTCGCTGATGCCGGAGACACCTGGTATACAGGCTACCTGGCTGTAGCCAAAAGGCTGGGCATCACCAGAGGTGTGGGCAACAACATATTCGCTCCGGATAATGCAATTACCCGGCAGGAAATGTTTGCGCTGCTGTACAACACACTAAAGCTGATGGAAGAGCTTCCTGATGAGAATTCAAGTACAACCCAAAGCAAAAACACACTCAATGGCTTCAGCGATGCGGATCAAATTGCTGCATGGGCAAAAGAAGCAATAACAGCACTCATAGAAGCGGGAACCATCAACGGCAGCAACGGAAAGCTTTTCCTGGCTTCTACCGCAGACAGGGCACAGCTGGTGCAGGTGCTGTATAACCTGCTGCTGCAGTAATAACGGGTGATAAAGAACGAATTGCAGAATATGTGATAAAGGAAGGCATCTGGACGGCAAATAGGGCATTAAGGATAGTACCGCGGAAAACCCCTGCCTTGACAGTACAGATGCAATAACATATAATTTTTTGGTAGGGCTTAGGGCGTTTCATTACCATGAGTGGAACCCGGTGGAGTTTTCAAGGAGACTGAAGTGTTGACAGTGCCGGAATTCAAGACAGAACAATATCTGCATCTGGAAGATGAGGAGATTGTCCAGCTTGGTCGAAAAGGGGACAAGGATGCCACGGACTATCTCATTCATAAATACAAGAATCTGGTTCGGGCAAAAGCCAGGGCTTATTTCCTGATTGGCGCCGATCGTGAGGACGTGGTGCAGGAAGGGATGATTGGGCTTTACAAGTCAATCCGGGATTATCAGCCAAACAAGTCCATGGCCTTCAAAACCTTCGCGGATCTTTGCATCACCCGGCAGATGATCACTGCTGTGAAAAATGCCACGCGCCAGAAGCATATTCCGCTGAATTCCTATATTTCACTGAACAGAAAATCCTTTGATGAGGATTCAGACAGAACATACATCGAGCTGGCCTGCGACGAGAATATCACCGATCCCGAATCGTTACTGATCAAAAAAGAAGAATTCAATAGCATCGAACATAAAATGGGGGAAATTCTTTCATCCTTCGAATGGGAGGTCTTATCCCTGTATCTGAACGGAAGAACCTATGTGGAAATCGCCAGACAGGTGAAAAAGCCCATCAAATCCATCGATAATGCACTTCAACGGGTTAAAAAGAAGGTTGAAAAGCATGTTATCAATCATAAAATTATCTGAACACAAGACGTGAAAAGCTTCATCCAACCTTTGAAAAGTATTGTATACAACACTGGTTCCCGCTAACAACAATTCAATCCTGTGCCTTTCATTGAACCATGGGCTCGTTATGCCCGCAGGTTTTGGATGTATGGCTGGGGAAATATCAGTGCCTCCCGGAATGATCCGGAGAGTTTGAGGAGGTTTTACCTTGGAAATTCAATCGATTCTGCAAAAGGAATTTAAACTGAGCCCGCTACAAATTAAAAACATTTTGGAATTAATCGACGCGGGGAACACCATTCCCTTTATTGCGCGGTATCGCAAGGAAATGACCGGATCACTTGATGATCAGATTCTGCGCGTGCTAAATGAGCGATATGAATACCTGAAGAATCTGGATGCGCGAAAAAACGACGTAGCCCGTTTAATCGATGAAACGGGCAAGATGACCGCCGAGATTTCCGCAGCCATCGAGAAGGCCGCAACCCTTCAGGAAATTGAAGATATCTACAGGCCATACAAGCCAAAACGCCGTACCAGGGCCATGATTGCCAGGGAAAAGGGGCTCGATCCTCTTGCTGCGGTAATTCTTTCCGGGCTGAAACCGGATGAGCTGCTGGAAAAGGAAGCACTTGCCTATGTGGATCCCGAAAAGGGTTTGAATACGGCTGAAGATGTTTTGCAGGGTGCACGGGATATCATTGCCGAGGAGGTTTCAGATAATGCCGAATTCCGCAAGGAGATTCGAAGCATGTTCCACCGGCATGGCCTATTGATATGCAAAACCAGAAAGGAAGAAGACACGGTGTACCGTATGTATTATGACTTCAAAGAGCCTGTTGCTTCCTTGGTCAGTCACCGCATTCTTGCCATCAACCGGGGCGAAAAAGAGGAAGTATTGAAGGTGCAGGTTTCCATAGACGAGGAAATGGTGCTTGCTTTCCTGCTAGGCCGGTATGGAATTGTTAATGGCAACAGAAAACAGCTGACGATGGCGATTGAAGATGCCTGGAAAAGGTTGATCTACCCGTCGGTAGAGCGAGAAATTCGCAGCGAGCTCACAGAAAAGGCCGAGGAACAAGCCATGGTTGTCTTCAGAGAAAACTTGAAAAATCTGTTAATGCAGCCACCGGTCCACAACAGAGTGGTTTTGGGCCTGGACCCCGCATATCGCACTGGGTGTAAAATCTGCGTTGTCGATGGAACCGGCAAGGTTCTTGCGACTACAGTGGTTTATCCCACACCGCCCCAGAACAAAACTGAAGAAGCAAAGAAAACACTGAAAGCGCTGATTGAAAAATATGGCGTGGACATCATCTCTATTGGAAATGGCACCGCCAGCAGGGAATCGGAAATCTTTGTAGCCGATATGCTCAAAGAAATAAAAAGAGATGTAAAGTATATGGTGGTCAGTGAAGCCGGTGCGTCGGTTTACTCGGCATCAAAGCTGGGCGCGTCTGAGTTTCCGGAATTTGACGTATCCCTGCGCAGCGCTGTTTCCATTGCGCGCAGGCTGCAGGATCCGCTGGCTGAGTTGGTGAAGATCGACCCCAAAGCCATTGGCGTGGGGCAGTATCAGCATGATATGAACCAGAAGCGACTGGGAGAATCTCTCGGAGGGGTTGTTGAAGATGCAGTGAACAAGGTTGGTGTTGATCTGAACACGGCATCTCCTTCGCTGCTGTCCTATGTGTCCGGCATCAACGCCACGCTTGCTGAAAATATTGTGGCATTCCGGGAAAAGGAAGGAAGCATTCGAAACCGCCAGGCCCTGAAAAAGGTGCCGAAGCTGGGCCCGAAAGCCTTTGAGCAGTGTGCGGGCTTTTTGCGGATCCGGGATGGTGAAAACGTGTTGGACAATACCGCAGTACATCCGGAATCCTATGCGGCCTGTGAAGCGCTGCTGAAAAAAACGGGTTATACTGCAGATGATATACACTCTCGCAACCTTGCCCTTTTGGATCTGGTGGTGAGCAAAACCGGACTGAAGGCACTTGCCACCGAGTTGAACATTGGTGAGCCCACGCTGAAGGATATTGTGGAAGAGCTGAAGAAGCCCGGCCGCGACCCCAGAGAGGAATTGCCGCCACCGCTTTTAAAGCGGGATGTTTTGGATATAAAGGATATAAAACCGGGGATGGTCTTAACCGGAACGGTACGCAACGTGGCTGATTTTGGGGCTTTTGTGGATATTGGCGTCCACCAGGACGGGCTGGTACACATTTCACAGCTGGCCGACAGGTTTGTGAGGAACCCCATGGAGGTTGTGTCGGTGGGGGATATTGTAACTGTCAGGGTTTTGGAGATTGATCCGGTGCGCAAACGGATATCATTGTCCATGCGGGATGTGAAGTAAGTACTGACTTGAAAATCCAACCTCAAAACATCTCCCGCAGTTTCTTTCGTCGATAAAAACGATGACCTGTTTCGTGTGATAAAGGTTGTTCCTGGGATTTTGTCAGGTTTGTTTTGCCATTTTTCACGAATATGATATACTGAAAAGTAAATGGAGGGGCAGGGCTGTTCAAGTTTCTCCCGGATAAATCCGATATTTTTACTGAAATCCGGATTTTTGCGCATGCATTTCAGGTTTTGTGTTGAAACAAGGGTTTATGCCCGTTATCGTTCTGTGGTAACTATTTACACAGGAACCTGTCCCCACTGTAAATTTTCAGCATCGCCCGGTGGATACTTTAGGCACAAAAGACAGGAGTGATCAAATTGGTCGGTAAGAATAAGATTGTTGTAAAAATTGCAGGGAATGAGTACAACCTGTGCGGCGGTGAATCAGTTGAATACATGCAGAGGGTTGCCTTGTATGTTGACAGAAAAACCATGGAAATCATGCGAGCCAATCATACACTCAGCACCTCCATGGCTTCTGTTTTAACCGCCGTCAACGTCACCGATGAGATGTTCAAGCGTACCGAGCAAAATGAAACGCTTCAGAAGGAATTGGAGCAGGACAGAAAAGCGCTTGCAGAGCTGAACCAGGAAAAGCTTCTTTTAACCCAGCAGGTTCAAAAGGCCAACGAAGAAAACAAGCATCTGTTGTTAGAGCTAACCCGCAGAGAGGCGGAGCTTGCGGAGGTCCGTAATGCCCTGGCCAGGGCAACCGGGGATAATCCACCAAAACCAAGGCTACATAATATCAAATAGGAATTGCGAATAAGCTGGAGGAATGAGTATGGAAAATACTGTAACATGGGGAGATCTGATCAAAATTGTCCTTTTCCTCTTGGGCGCAGGTGCTTTGTTTTACCTCATCCTGGCCATGGCAAACCTGGTGGGGATCTTAAAGAATGTAAACAAAATGCTGGCGAAAAACCGTGCCAGTATTGACAGCACCCTTGAGAAGCTGCCCGAGATCACTGAAAATGTTGCCAAGGTTACAGATATTGTCAAAGATGAAATGGAAGGCATCCAAAAGGTCATGGGCAATATCGGAAAGATCTCCGATACCGCCAAGGACGCAGCAGAAATGATCAAGAAAGACATTGTGGTCAAGGCGAAAAACCTTTTGGATGTGATCGACTGGATCAGAAATGTATTTCAGGATAAAAACAAACGAAAAAAGGAAATAGTATATAAATACAAATATAAACCGGTTTCAGAAACCGTTGAAGAGGAAGTCACCTCCTCCGCCCGCAGCAATGAAAGCCAGAAAGAGGATGAGGCCGGAAGTAAAAAAGAAAACGAACAGGATAATACTAACGGAGAATAGAGAATGAAGCGTAAACCTGTAGAGCTGCTGGCACCGGCTGGAAGCCCCCAGGCATACAAGGCTGCGGCTTTTGCCGGAGCAGATGCCGTTTATTTGGGGGCGAAGGCATTCAATGCCCGTGCACAGGCACAGAATTTCGACAGCGAAGCTTTGGCGAGAGTCATAGAGGATGCCCATATTAGGGGCATAAAGGTATATCTCGTATTAAATACCCTCGTGAAGGACAATGAAATTCAGGAAGCCGCAGCGTTGGCTTCTTTTGCTTATCGGGAGGGAATTGACGGGGTTATCGTACAGGATCCTGGCCTGGTTCGGCTGCTGCGGGAGATCGCACCCGATCTGCCCCTCCATGCCTCCACCCAGATGACTCTTCATAACACTGATGGTGTGAAGGCCGCACAAAGGCTTGGGCTGCAACGGGTTATTCTGTCTCGTGAGCTGACGCTGCAAGAGATTAAAGCAATATCCCAAGCCACCAATATGGAGCTGGAGGTGTTTGTTCACGGAGCACTTTGTATTTCACGCTCGGGGCAATGCCTGTTGTCAAGCTTCATCGGGGGCAGAAGCGGCAACCGGGGGCGCTGCGCCCAGCCCTGCAGGCTTCCATGGACCAATGGCTATCCGGGCACTTGTGGTGAATATCTGATTAGCCCCAGAGACTTGATGACCCTTGAATTGTTGCCGGAGCTGATCGCTTCGGGGGTGAAATCACTGAAAATTGAAGGACGGCTGAAGTCCCCTGAATATGTGGCGGCTACGGTGATGGTATACCGAAAATACCTGGATCTGGCATTGACCAATCCATCCGAATATAAAACAGACCCCATGGATGTCCGCATGCTGGAGAGCGTATTTAACCGCGGAGGTTTTACAAAGGGTTATCTTAAAGGCGTTAATTTTCAGGAACTAATGAGTACCGAGCACCCAAAGCATTGGGGAATACATGTGGGCGCGGTAGAGCGCACAGAGGGAAGCACGCGCTCCAGGTTTGGCGTACGGGACGATGACAGGCTTGTAAAAATAAAATTCACCCATGAGACCCATATGGGGGATGGCCTTGAAATATGGGATGCGAAAAAGGGCAATCCATCGGCCATCGTTAGTGTGATGCTGCATAATTATTCCCATGTAAAAACCGCCCAGCCGGGAGATACTCTTCTGGTTGGAAATTTCAAAGCGGATCCTGCTGCGGGAAGCGCTGTATACAAAACCTATGATAAAGAACTGATGGATCACCTTTCCAGCCTCAAAGACACGCCAAGGGTTGCAATAACAGGATGTTTTCACCTGTTTGCCGGTGAAAAGCCCATTCTTCAAGTTTCGGATGAGGATGGGAATACGGCAGCAGCAGAATCACAGGAACCTGCACAACAAGCCACAGAGAAACCCCTCACCGCGGAGCGGGTATCCGCTCAGCTGAAAAAAACAGGAGATACGCCATTTTTCTTTCTTCAGCCTGAAGTGAAAACCGACAACAGATCCTACATTCCGATCTCCGTCATCAACGATCTGCGCAGACAAGCCCTTGATATTCTGTTGGAACATCGGAAAACCGCTTCTAAAAGAGAGGTTTTGACACAGACCGAACCCGATTTTTCATATTTCCCAGGAAATATTCCAGGCATGACGAAGAAAAGAGAAATAAGCCTCTATTTCTTTCAAATGCCCGAAGCTTTTACCTGGGAAGGGCTTCAAGCGCACAGGGCCTATCTGCCGTTATCCGAAGGCGAATGCTTCGAGTCAGCCAAACAAGCCGGGCTTGAGGGATATGCCATCATACCGCCGGTTTTAACAGACAAGCAGCTGCAGTGGGCTGTAAACAGAGTAGCTTCGATTCGGGAAAAGCTTGACGGTGTCCTAGTGGGAAACCCCGGAATGTTGCATCGCATGCATGAGAACTTCCCCGGGCTGCCGGTTGCATTGGATTTTCGGATGAATCTGTTCAATTCATGGGCAATAGAAGCTTTCAGGGAGTATGAGCCTGTTAGCGCTACGCTGTCAGTGGAAATGAACCTGGAGGCTGTTTCAAAAGTAAAATCTCCGAGTATTCCGCTGGAAGCCTGTGTATATGGGGAAATCCCGGTGATGACCCTGGAATATTGTCCTGCAAGTAATCAGGGCACATGTACCCGAAAATGTGGTTCCTGCGACCGGAACAGGGGAGCTTTGACCGACAGGACAGGCAAACGTTTCCTTTATGAAACCGATCCCTTCCTTCAAAGGACAACACTGTACAACACCAGCAGGCTGATGCTTACAGATGTAAAACCGTTAAGCGGCACCGATGTTTCTGTTCTGCGCATCGGGATTATGCATGAAAGCAACGGTGATGTTCACGAGCTTTGCCGGTTTTATCATGCGCAATGGATTGACGGGAAAGAGAATGTTGAATTGGCCGCGGGGCTTTCGAATAGACTAAAGGGAGAAAGCCTTACCCGGGGTCACTACTTCAGAGGTGTGGAGTAATACCGTACTTTACTGTCTGGTTATGCATAGCAGAAGCCCACGTCTGCATCGCCAGGCATCGGCGGGTAATTATTGTGGCACCAGGGTATCCGCGCAGCCCCATCCATGCATAACCGGGCTTCATCGGATCAAGTATTGGCATTAAGATATCCGGGGAGCTCCATTAGCTGCCATCCTGGCTTAATTCGTTTTGGCTGAAAGCTGATATAAACGTGGTGGTGCGTGGTTATTGCGAGCGTTAATAAAAGGGGTATTGTTTTGGAATAATACCCGGAAAAACAATAGAAGGCTTCATTATCATCAAATGTGGAGGGGAATATGAAAGAGGTTGAAGTTGCCATTGAAGTATGCAGGGCGGATGTGATCGTCCCAAAATATCAGAACCTGTGGGATGCTGGCATGGATGTATGCGCGGCAGAGGATATTCAGATTGGTGCCGGTGAAACTGTACTCATTCCTACCGGATTAAAGTTTGCGATCCCTGAGGGCTATGAAATCCAGGTCCGGCCCCGAAGCGGAGTTTCATTGCGGACACCGCTGCGCATATCGAATTCACCGGGTACCATCGACAGCGGCTATCGCAACGAACTGGGGATACTTATTACCAATACCTCGGATTTGTGCTCGTGCACGAGCAACGAATGTTTTACGCTAAACTCAAAGGATAATAAAGCCGGAACCTATCAAATCTTTAAGGGCGACAGAATTGCTCAGCTGGTTTTACAGGAAGTGCCAAGGATGAAGTTCAGAGTTGTCCAATCCGTTGCTGACATCGGACAGGATCGGGGCGGCGGGTTTGGATCTACAGGTGTATAGGAAGGATTGGCGGAGATGGTGAATACGGAAAGAATCACTCAAACCTTTTGTGATCTCGTTCGGATTGACAGCATTGGCGGGAAGGAACGCCAGATGGCTGACACAATTCGGCAAAAGCTTACAGCACTGGGGTATTCCTCAACAGAAGATAATGCGGGCGATACCATCGGCGGAAATGCCGGGAATGTCATTGTTAAAATACCCGGAAACAATCAAGCGGCTCCGCTTCTGTTCATGGCCCATATGGATACTGTTGAGCCCGGGCGCGGGAAGGTGCCCGTGATCGAGGGGGATCTTATCAGAAGTGACGGAACAACGATCCTTGGAGGGGATGATTTGGCAGGCGTGGCCTGTATTCTCGAGGCCATTAACGTGCTGAAGGAAGAGAGTATTTCCCATGGAGACATTTATGCCGTGTTTACCATTGCCGAGGAAGGCGGGCTGTTTGGCGCGCGAGCACTTGATATCTCAGCTATCCCGGCCAAATATGCCTACATCCTTGATGATGAAGGATCTATTGGATCAGCTGCGATAAAAGCCCCCAGCTATAACCGTCTGCGCTTTGTTGTGAAAGGAAGGGCTGCTCACGCAGGGCTTTGCCCTGAAGATGGGATCAATGCCATTCGGGTGGCTGCGGCAGCCATTGCCGAGCTTCCATTTATGGGAAGAATCGACGCCGGCAGCACCTGTAATATCGGGATGATTCAAGGCGGTCGTGCAAGAAATATTGTGCCGGATCAGGTGATCGTTGACGGTGAGGTCAGAAGCCTGGAAAATGAAAGGCTTGCTTCTTTAACCCGGCAGTTGACGGATTCCTTCAGCAAAACCGTTGAACGCGAGGGGGGTACAGTGGATATTGAAGTTGAAAATACCTATGGAGGGTATTCCATTGCAGAAGATAACGGCATTATCCTGCTGATGAGAAAAGCCGCATCCAGGCTGAATATTCCGGTGAACCTGCACGCCACGGGCGGCGGAAGTGACACGAATGTCATCAACGGCAAGGGTATACCGGCCGTCGACATCAGTGTGGGAATGAGAAACGTTCATAGTACCTCCGAGCAGATCGCCATTTCCGATATGGTGAAGGCCGCCCGACTGATGGTTGAGATCATCCGCGTACATGCGGAAGATGTATCTTGCGGATAACCAGAAAGGCTTTCCATGTTTTATGAGCATGATGTAATTCAGGCAAAAGAGAAAATCAATGAAATCGTTGATGAGGGTTGTGTGGGTGCCATTGTGTTTGTATATGGTAATGATGCATATGAGGTGGAATTTGTTGATAAACATTACCGAACGATAGATTTATCTACTGTACAAGGGCATCAGATTCAGGAAAAACTGCCGTGATGATATAAACCACATCAAAGTGAAAGCGGCTGACCAGATGATGGTCAGCCGCTGTTTGTCAGGAATCCTTGTCAAAACAGTTGTTCAAATCATCGAACAGGTGGCTTAAGCTGTCTTTGTTATGAATGATCCGCACCGCATCCGCAAAAAGACGTGCGACTGAAACTACCGTTACCTTCGGGTGATGAAAGGCCTTTGGGTTTTCAACGGTGTCTGTGATGACCAGTTCTTCAATGACGCTTTCTTCAAGGGCTTTCAAGCCCTTATCACCAAGCAGCGCATGGGATACGCAGGCGTATATTTTCTTGGCACCGTGCTTTTTCAGCATGAGTGCGGTATCGATCAAGGTGCCGCAGGAGATGGTAAAGTCATCTACAATCACAGCGTTCCTGCCCTTCACATCACCAATTATCTCAAGAACCTTCGCTTGTTCATCATGGCACAGGCGTGTTTTATCTCCAATGGCTACCGGTGCCTTTAACAGGTTTGCATAATTTCTAGCGTTCTTGGCAAAGCCCGCATCCGGAGATACCACGACCAGATCCTCAATTTGCTTTGACTGAATGTATTTACACAGGGTGGACATGCCGTACAAATGATCCACCGGTTTTTTAAAGAACCCCTGAATTTGCGGGCTGTGCAGATCCATGGTGATTATCCGATCCACGCCTGTAACCTCCAGGCAATCCGCGCATACCCTGGCACGAATGGAAACCCTGGGCTCATCCTTTTTGTCCCCTTTGGCATAACTGAAATATGGGATGATGGCAGTAACCGAGGATGCGCTTGCCCTCTTGAAGGCGTCAATTAAAAAGAGCAGTTCCATAAAATCATTGTTGGGGTCCAGCCCAATGGCCTGAACAATATATACATCCTTGTCTCGAACTTTTTCCATAATTTTGACAAAAATGTTTCCTTCAGAAAACGTAATGGTTTGGGACTGGCCAACCTCGGTACCCAGATACTTGCACATTTTATTAGCAAAGTTCACGCTGGCAGTTCCGGTAAAGATTTTAATACTGGTTTCTTCCATGTGAAAGACCCCTTTCGTTTCAGTTCTTCAAACATGTTTATTCAACGAGGCTGGAGGAATGCTCACCGCATGATTAAGCAAACCGATACCTGTTACCTAAATCGATGGGGAACATCACCCCTCGTTATATTCATATGATTGGAGGAAAATTATGCAACTGATTTTAACAACTTGTATGAAAGAGATAAGCAGCAGATCAGGACTGATGGGCAAAAAGAACAGCTCTGCTGACATACAGTTTTTGCTACCTCCAGATATATTATACCACATGGTTTGGAATTGAATCACAAGCCGACAAATATCGCCAGGAGGTTTAAACGACAAAAACCCCCGCTTCATAAAACGGGGGGTTCAATGCAAAACGAAAGTAAAATTTATTGATAGCCATACAGCTCGAGAAGCTTGTCCAGCTCACGGGTATTCTCAGCCATTCCACGGCTTTTCAGTTCTTTGACCATGGATGCAATGAAGCTGTCTATCCAGCCGGAGCTGGCCAGCTTATGACAGCATGCCGTGAGGGAAGGGCTCCACAGGTTCCTGCTGCGGCAAAAATGCAGGTATTTCCACAGAGTTTTCTCATCGGGAGTCGCATGGTTTTTCTGCAAATCGGAATAAGCCTTTAAAACCTTGCTCTGCTGCTGCTGCCGCATAAAGCTGGACAGCAGGAAACTGGCGTACTTACTGCTAAAGCAGCCCTCGGGGATGCCCGAAAACTTGGCGGCAATATCCAGATCCTGAAGAATAGCGGGCTGCTCCTTTGACAGGGTTTGCAGTAAATCCCACCGGAGCTTATCTGTAATGCCCTCCATGCGGACACACAGATTATAAACTACACGAGCCCGTTCACCCTCCCGCCGTTTTCTTAAAAAAAACATCGCCAGGATAAGGTTGACGATGGGGTTGTCCCGCTCGTTATCAAACATTTTTTGCAGCAGTCCATACCTTTCGGAGAACAGATAAAACGAACCTGAACTGCGCAGCTGATGGGAAAAGCGGCGGGTGCGATATATCTGGCTGGCGATCTTCTGAGCACGGTAAAAATAAACTTTCTTTGCGCTTATATCGCTTGCATTTTTACGATAATACCGGCAGGCCGCCAATAGTTTGCCGTCAAAAAGAAGGTATTCCAGCTTTCCCAGCTTGGCGGGAACATAAGACGGATCTATTTTCAGTGCGCGTGCAAACATTCTTTCCGCCGAAGCCGGCTTTCCGGATAGCATATATTGCACCCCGATGCCGTAATAACCAAAGGGGCTTTCCGGTTTCCTGCGGATATAGTCCTGGAATTTGAGTGTTCGAAGCTCTAAGCGCATTTTCTGATCCGCCATGGATACCACCTTTCCTGGGAGCGAAGTCTTCATCTCTGGCATGAGAAGGCTGAAATTATCCTTCTGCAGAAGATACTTCGTCCAGATATTCCTGGATAATCTTTTGTACATGGGAATCCTTGATGGTGATTGATATCTGAATGCGGCGGTTCTTCGCCATGGCTGCCTCACTTGTTCCCTGGTCAATGGGTCGGAACTCCGAGAACCCGGTTGCAGCGAAGTAAGCCCCATACTTGTATTCCAGGGACGGATTCTTTTCCATCATGGTGTTGATGACAGCATAGGCTCTCTGACAGGAGAGGTTATAGTTATCCTGGAAATCCCCATCAATATCTGCGTGACCTTCAATATTGATCGCATCGATATATTCACGGATCGACGCATCATCGAGTATCTTTTCAAAGGCTACCGCAAAACGGCTTAATAACGCCTGTCCCTCGAAAGAAATATCGGATTTCTTTTTTGCGAACAGCAGGCTGTTGTTGATGACCAGGTTTGCGTTGTTATCAATGGCAACAAGCGGTTCACCGCTTGGTGTGGTGGAAGTTCCAATCTCATCCTCGATGGACGCCTTTACCTGCTGCAGAATGTTTACCCGCAGTACTGAGATGTTTTGCAGCTTGGCACGAAGTGCTTCCAGTTCCTGATTGCTGTTGGCGATGATCTTTTCCTGTTCCGACAGCTTTTCAAGAGAAATCGTCAACTCCTGCTTTCCCTGTTCCACTTCTGCCTGCAGCTTCTCGGCTTCGTTTTGCATCATCCGGATGGCATTTTTCTTTTCAGAGATCTCCAGGTTTTTGAGGTTCAGTTCATCGCCGGCTTTTTTCAGGTGGTCTTCCGTGGAAGACAGCTCGGATTTTTTTTGTTCCAGCGACTGATTCCAATGCGCAGAGGAGATGATTTGCTGGAAATACGCCAAAAAGATCATAAAAAACAATACCAAAACGATGGTGGACATCACATCGGTAAAGGAAGGCCAGAAATGAGCTGGCTCTTCCTGTTTTCCAAAATTTCTGTTTCGGCTTTTCATATCTGTCAACCTCCCGTTTTCCGGGTCTGCTCCCCGCCGTTTCCTGTGCGCGGAAATGGCATGCTCCTAATTTCCCGTTTTGTCCTTCAGTTCGGACTGCTTCCGGTCAATTTTTGAGGTTGCCACCTCATTGTAGGTTAATACCTGATCCGGAAGGGAAGCGATGGCTTTGGCAAAGTGGTTCTGGTTTTCCCGGAATTGATCCAGCAACTGAAGAATGCCTTTATAGCTTTCTTCCAACTGCGTCTTGATCTTCTGGTTCATTTCCTCACTGTTTTTTACCATGGCCTCAGAAAAAGACAGAGCAGCCTTCTGACCCAAGCCAGATACTTCAGCACTCAGCTTCGTCATCAGGTTTGTGAAATTCTGCTGGTAAATATCCAGATCTCTTGAATATTGCTGCATATTGACATTTAAAGAGCCAGCCAGCTTCTGAACCACAAGCACAGTGGAGGAAACCTCGCCAACAAGCTGGCTGATATCACTCACCAGCTGATGGTTGTAAGATGTCATCTGATCGGCGGCTTCGCGGATATTGCTGGAGAACCCTTCAATACTGCGGTAGTTTTCCACCACAATATTGGATGCCTGGGTCAGTGACTCGGTAACCTTGATGAAATTCACATCCATCCGCTCAATATTGTTGCGCATGTTCATGTTGAATTCATTTAAGTCCTTCATTCCAAATGCAAAATTGGCCAGGGACTTGTCAAATTTCTCAACAGTGGCATCCAGGGTTTGACTGGATACATTTACGTCCATGACAACATTGGTCAGCTTTTCCCCAAAGCTTTCCACGGTTTTTTGCAGGGACTGCTGAATCTTTTCCCCAAATTCTGTAAAGGTAGTGCGCAGGATGTTGTTCATCATCGTATATTCGGTTTCCTTGTCCTGGGATACCACCACCGCAACGGAATTATCCAGATATTCTTCGATGTGGATCATCAGGTTTTCACGCACTTCCTGCGCATTGACGATGGTCATCAGGATGGTGAGGACGATGGAACAACCTACGCCCACAAGGCTTGTGGTAAAGGCGACGGACATGCCCTGCAGGGAGGAGATCAGACGCCGTAAAAGCTCTTCAATTCCTGCGTTTTGAATCAGCTCGATCATATCCATGTTTTTGAAGATGGCGGCCAGTTCGCCGACAGCTGCGGTGAGGCCCACAAAGGTTCCAAAAAGGCCCAGGGTGATCATCAGTGTGTTGGTGTTCTTGATAAAGCGCTCGCCGAGGGCCAGACCACGCAAGCGAAGATTGAAATTCTTTTCAATGATGGCCTGGGTGTTCACTTCGCTGTAGCTGCCCTGCGCAGTGTTTTTATAATCTTCAACAATCTTGTTCAGAATATCGCAATGAAAGGCTCCTTCCTTTTTACGGTGCCAGTTTAGTAAGTCGTCCAGAATGATGGTGTATTTCTTTCGTATAATCAGGTTCGCGATAAAAGAAATGATAAAAATAATGAAAGTGGTCAGGATGATGGCCATCCCAAAGCCTTGTACCTGTTCATAGAGGTTTTTTAACGTTTCTATCAATCCAGCTCACACCTTTCCGGAAGGATCATTTCTACAGGCTTGTACACCCCCTGTGCGGTTCCCTGTGTATAATCCCAGTATAGCATAATTTGCCGTGCTGCAAATTACAAATGGGTAACGCTTTACACTACTGTCAACCTTCTGTTCCGGCAGTCCAGGGTTTCATTGGCCAAAGCTCGTCCGCCGGTGACCATTCAAAAGATGCACAGCTTGTTAGACCTGGATTCCGTTCAAAAAGTTCCTTAATAATAATTATGCAATCATTTACACATATACCCCTCGTGGCAGGGACGATAACATCATTATGTGCAAACAGCCTGGGTTATTCCTTTTTTCCCGATAGATTTCCGGCAATGGCGATGCTGTATTGTGAAAGAGAATATGATAGAATATGACGATAAGGAGGATGCGTGATGATAACTAATATCGTATTTGATCTCGGACAGGTGTTATTAAGCTTTAATCCGAGGGAATATC
The DNA here is from genome assembly GCA_964450305.1 of uncultured Ruminiclostridium sp. Taxonomy (GTDB): domain Bacteria; phylum Bacillota; class Clostridia; order DSM-8532; family DSM-8532; genus JAAYJG01. The sequence continues at coordinate 55,988 of CAYVFB010000005.1, read as the reverse complement.
TGGAGAAGAGGTATGCCAAGCCAATTCACAGGGAGCTTCTGTTTCAGGCGGTTTTTGGCAGCCAAAGCTGGCTGGATTTAGATAAGGGGATAATTGATGAACAGGAAGCCTTTCATCAAATGTCCGATGGCTTACCTTCGCTTTGTGAAGACATACAGTATCTTTTGGATCACTGGGACGAAATGCTCGTTCCGATTGAAGGAACGATTGCGCTGCTGCATCGGTTGAAAGAGCAAAATCACCGTCTGTTCATGATATCCAATTTCCATCAGCGCGCGTACGACAGAGTGCGCCGCCAGCATACCTTCTTTGAAATGTTTGACGGGATCCTGATTTCCTCCCATGTAAAGCTTCTGAAACCGGATTCCGCCATCTATGAAAGGCTGCTTGCGGATTATTCGTTAACCGCCGAAACATGCCTGTTTATCGATGATACCCCAGCCAATGTGGCAGGTGCCCAAAGCGCAGGAATTGCCGGACTGATTTTTCACGATACGCAAACCCTTGAAAAGGACTTGTGTGCCATGGGCATTTTAAGGCTTTAGCAGTTGTTGCATATTCATCAGAAGTTGGTATAATAAGAGTAATTCGGGTTAAGAGGTACATGGCATCATATCCTGCGAATGAATATGGCAGCGATAAAGGATGCCGCAGGCTGTACATGCTGTTTACCATGAAACCCGGAAGTTTACAGGCCAAGCATGCTGCCTGTCCATGCAGCCTGGCTTACCGGGCAGACACAATCTACTATTGGGAGCGATACCTATGCCATTAAAAACAATAGACGAAATCAATGAAAAGATCAGTGAAGGAAAAGCCGTGGTGGTGACCGCCGAAGAGATGATCGACATCGTGCGGGACAACGGCCCGAAAAAAGCAGCCAGGATGGTGGATGTGGTCACAACGGGCACCTTCAGCCCCATGTGCTCCAGCGGGGCCTTCATCAACTTTGGCCACTCAACCCCGCCCATTCGTATGACCAGGGTATGGCTGAACGATGTCATGGCTTATGCGGGTATTGCCGCTGTTGACGCATATATCGGGGCCACTGAGCTTTCCGAAAGCCAGGGCATGGCCTACGGCGGCGCTCATGTGATTCAGGACTTTATTGAAGGCAGGGATATCCGGTTGCGTGCTGAAAGTTATGGAACCGATTGTTACCCCAGAAAGAGCATTACCACCACCATCAATAAAAACAACGTGAACCAGGCCATCATGTTTAATCCCCGCAACTGCTATCAGAATTATCCTGCCGGCACCAATTCCACCGACAGAACAATCTATACATACATGGGCACGCTTTTGCCGCAGTTCGGAAATGTCACCTATTGTACTTCGGGGCAGCTCAGCCCGTTGCTGAACGATCCAGAGTACCGCACTGTGGGAATCGGAACAAGGGTGTTTATCGGCGGAGCCCAGGGGTATGTTGCCTTTGAGGGCACACAGCACAACCCTGGTCAGGAGAGGCTGCCCAATGGCACACCGGTTAATCTGGCCGGAACTCTTGCCTTGATTGGGGACATGAAAAAGATGTCGGCAAAATACATCCGTGCGGCGATCTATGAAAAGTATGGCACCACGTTGTTTGTGGGTGTGGGCATTCCCATTCCGATCCTCGACGAGGATATGGCGATGAAAACCGGCATAGCTGACAATGATATTTATACCACGATTGTTGATAAAAGCGGGAAAACCTCTTTTTCACAGCGGGTGTCCTATCAGGAATTGCGCAGCGGCTCGGTTACAATCAATGGCCGGAAGGTTCCGACGGCTCCCCTTTCAAGCATGAAAAAAGCCAGGGAGATTGCGCAGGAGCTCAAAGCCCAGGTTCAAAAGGGTGAATTTCTGCTGACAAAGCCTGCAGAATTACTGCCGAACCATCATCAATGCCTTAACAAGCTGGATATAAGGGGGGACTAAAATGACCATCAAGGTAAATCTGATCTTTCCGCCAACCATGGTGACATTCCCCTTAATGACCTTACTGGTACGCCAATACGAGCTGGAGGTCAATATTCTTCATGCGGATATCCGCCTGAACAAAACGGGGAAACTCATTGTCGAGCTGACGGGTGAAAAGAGGAATATTGATCAAGCTTTGCAGTATATCGAGGAGCAGGGGATCACTTGCCATGTTTTTAACGGAACGCTGACATGGGAAGAAGAAAATTGCGTCCATTGCGGCGCATGTACCTCGGTATGTCCATCCAGAGCGCTGACCATCGGTGCGCCTGATTTTACTCTGGCCTATGACAAGGAAAAATGTCTTATCTGCGGCCTTTGCGTCAAGGCGTGCCCCCTGAGAATATTGCATCTGGCACAGCGGGAACCTGAAGCATAACGGAGCGTTTATGAGCACGAGCGAAGAACCCAGAAAATACCGCAGGGTTTTTAAAGCCGAGGATCTGACCTATTTTACCGTGAAGGTAAAACAGACGGATTTGTGCATCGGTGCTATGGTCAATCTTAAAAACCAGGCGGAGCAAAGCATCAAAAAATACCGGCAGCAGGTGGAGGAGTATATCCGCAGGCAGCCGGTTTTTTTGCACAGTCTTGTGCCGGTGCAGCCCCTTGAGAATGCACCGGAAATTGTCTGTCATATGTGCAGGGCTTCGCAGGCCACTGGCGTCGGTCCAATGGCTGCCATAGCAGGTGCTGTCAGCATGTATGTTTTTGATGATCTGAAACCACTTTCGAAGGAACTGGTGATTGAGAACGGAGGAGACCTTTATCTGGCCGGTACAAGGCAACGGGTAGTGGGAATTTTCGCGGGGAACTCACCCCTATCCAATAAAATCGGGCTGGAGCTGCACCCGGAACAGCTTCCCATATCCGTATGCACTTCCTCGGGTACCGTGGGGCATTCCCTCAGCTTTGGCCTTGCAGATGCGGCAGTGATCCTTTCGAAGGACGCCTGCCTGGCCGATGCGGCAGCCACTGCGGTTGGGAATCTGGTTAAAACGGCTGCGGACATTGAACCGGCCTTAAAAAAAGTTCAGACAATCAAGGGGATCTCAGGTGCGTTGATCATCGTCGGGGAAAGCATGGGTGCCTGGGGCGCAGTGAAGCTGGTGAAGCTTTAAGACAGATTGTAAGCGCCACATCAGGGACACAGTAAGTTTTACCGAAGCAAACAGATGTACTGTTTTTTCACGCAATACGGGAGTGTACCGCGGGCTTCAGCCAAGGAACACTCCCGCTAAATGCAATTTCAGTGCCTGCGCTCTTTTGGAATACGCCGACATTACGCACAAAGCGCCCATTGAATCTCTATTTTTACACAAGCCATGCGTTAGCGCAGGGCAGGTGAAAAACAGGGGGTATTTCATGGTTATTATCATACAGGCCGTCAGCGCGGCGATTGCCGCGGCGATACTGGCCTATCTTGCAGCTAACGGAAGAAGGAACCGATCCACCTTCAGCTATATGCTCTGCGTGTTCCTGTTGATGCTGTGGCATATCGCGGAAATTGGTGTTATCCTTGCAGGGGATCCCGTGCGGGGAATGGTTGCCCTGAAGGTGAAGTTTCTGCCCGTTGTCTATGTTGGGGCAAGCTGGTTATATTTCTGTCTTAGTACGGTACATTCCACACTGGTGGATAATAAGCGGTTCATATGGCTGCTGTTCACATTTCCGGCTGTTTGTTACCTGTTTCTGATAACCAACGAATTCCACCATCTTTTCTTCAGGGGAATTATTTATGAGACAAAAGGCTTCAGAGGGCCAATATTCTGGGTGCATACAGTCGAATCATATTTCTGCATTCTGTTTGGTACCATTTATCTTTTTACCGACATGAAAAGGAGACTCGGTAAAAGCTCCAGGGAACGCAACTGGCTTTTGACGGCGGTTTTACTTCCATTGGCAGCCAACGTCCTCATGCTTACCAACGTCATTCCCAACAGGGGGTTGGATATCACTTCCCATGTGATGCTTTTTACCACGATTTTCTTTGGGGTGGCCGTGTATCAAAAAAGGTTTTTGAACCTGATCCCCGTTGCAGCCAGAGATTTCATTGAAAATACAGCACTGGGCATGATCATTATTGACCATGAGGAGCTGGTGGTGGGAATGAATGAAGCGATTTCTTACATCCTTCCGGACATGCAGCTAAAAATTTATGACCCTGTGGAAAAAATAATCGATTACTTTCACAGGAGCAGCGCAACGGAAATGACCCCGGAAATGATTGAAGCCATAAGAGGGAATGGGTTGAAACCGGCAAAGTGCAATCTGAAACTGAATGGATTGGAACTATATGTTGAAGCCAGAGAGCTGACCGGCTTTAAACAAGCCCCCAATGGACGCATGATCATCGTGAAGGATCGCAGCGAAGAGCAGCAGCTGCTCGATGAAATCAACATGAAGAATCTTTTGCTGACAAAAGCCAATGAAAGGCTTACGCTATCCAATAGTATGCTGACAGAAGCCAACCAAAGGCTGGAGGAATTATCAGCTACCATCGAGGAACTGGCAATTTCCAGAGAGAGAAACCGCTTGGGCAGCGAAGTGCATGATACCGTTGGGCACAACCTGACACTGTTGGTTGCGCTGGCTGAGAATATGAAGCTGCAGCTGAATGAGAACCAGGAAGGGATCGCAAATATGCTGGATAAAAGCATATCCCTGTCACGACAGGCTTTAAATGATATTCGAAGCTGCCTGAGTGGAATCTACAATGAATCTTTTAAATCGGGGGGGCTATCCGAGTGGATGAATCATTTGGTGAAAACCAATGACACCTCGGGAACCCATGTACAGTACTCTATTTCGGGGGATCTGCCCGAGCTTGATGCGTCCAGAGTGATGGCCATATATCGCATATGCCAGGAATCCATTACCAATGCTATACGGCATGGACAAGCCCGAACGGTGAGCATCATCATCAAATGCCTGCAGCATTCGCTCAGGCTTTACATCTTCGATGACGGGAAGGGCTGCGCAGAAATTGTCAAAGGATATGGTCTGACCGGCATGGAACAAAGGGTTTTAAAACTTGGCGGAAGCATCAGCTTCGGTTCAGACGGAGAGCAGGGCTTCAACATCATAATGGAGCTTCCGCTGCCGGCATAATCCTGTTAACCCTGTAGTAATGATTCTGCAGGCACAGCGGGATAGGTTTCATTTTTTAACCTGTACGTTTGGGAGGCAGACGGATATGGAAGTTAAGGCCATACGTGTGATGATCGCTGATGACAGCCTGATTTTCAGAGAAACTATCACAGCGCTTCTGGCGCAGGATCCGGACATTTTTGTGGTTGCCAGCGCGGGAAATGGCCTGGAAGCCTTCGCGCTGTGCCAACAGTACAATCCTGATGTGGTGCTGATGGACATACGAATGCCTGAATGCGACGGGATTGAAGGTACAAGGCTGATTAAAAATTCTTTTCCCCGAATGAAGGTGATCATCTTCACAACCTTTGAGGATCAGGAATATATTACCGAAGCACTGCGTTATGGTGCCGAAGGCTATGTTTTAAAAGATTCGGGACAGGATCATATCCGGATGGTGATTAAAAGTGTTTACAATGGGTACCCGGTCTTTCATGAGAAAGCACTGGGCACCATGGTTCAGTCCGTCTCTGAAATGCAGTTCGGGAAGGTAACGATGGAGCTGTCACCCACCGAACAGCAGATTCTGTCCTTCATCGTGGAGGGGAAGAGCAATCGTCAAATCGGCGTTCTTTTGTCTTTAAGCGAAGGAAGAATCAGAAACATTATCAGTGATCTGTTTGAAAGGACGAATACGACGGATCGCACGCAGCTGGCTGTTTTTGCGGTCAGAAATGATTTGGTGGAATGATCGAAGGGGTGGTGCTTTTGTGGCAGAGCCGATCGGCAGGCGAAAAAGAAAGAGGTCAAACTGCAGGGGGGCAAGGGATTATACAGTTCAACCCACTCGATAAAAAGAACAATTATATGTTAACTCATTTCAGTTCGAATTGTAAGTACCCGACCCTCACTTTTTTGTTAACTTAATGTACCAACAGGTTAACATTCATTGTTGAAAACACTTTGCAAACAATGGGATTGTATTATATAATGAATGCTGAGAATTGTGCGACAAGCATCTTGCAGGGGTATATTGCAAAGAGGTGCCAACTGTCACTTCAAGCCTGAAGGGGCTTGCCGACGGCCTTCGTATTAATAGAGAGAGGCGGTATCTGGGCTTATGGCGGTGCTCTATTTTTATATACCGGCTCAAAAGCTGGAAGATGTTATCGACTGTGGCTTAAAGCTTTCAGAGTGGAAGGACAGGAATCAAGCCACGCCCGGGGGTGATGTCAAGCCATGCATCCGCGCTTTTTTGCACCCGATGGATGACAAAAGGCATGCCGACCCAACCCTGAGATGCATTAAACTGGACATTCCGGTTGAATATTGTATGGTCGGCGACAATGACCTTTATCAGCTGGGCCTGGAGTACCCGGAAATTCAAAGAACCTACATCGACAGCATGGTTCCACTGGACAAATATCTTTTCGGCTCCTTCCGAAGCCCTGAATGCCTGGTGTTTACAACCGTTCTTTCAGAACAGATCAGCCCGTTGGGCAAAGGGCTGGGTGAGCCCATCCTGTATGAAAACTCCCATACGCTGTATGTGAACAACCTCCTTGAGCAGTATAACAGCCGCTACGATGAAATCAACCAGGTTTTACTGTACAGCTTCTTAACAATGCAAAAGCACAAGGGCTGCATTGAAGGCTTGCAAAGCGAAGATAAAGGTCTGGCGGTGTTTTATGACAGGCAAATGAATCACCCGATTACCGTTCCCATCCCCGAATTTAATAAATACTCTTGAAAGGCAGGCTTGCTTTGGATACAAAAGATAGCATTCTCAAGCAGTTAACCGACATGAAGGGTAAATTCGTATCAGGCGAAATCCTCAGTGATGCTCTGGGCATTACGCGCACAGCTGTCTGGAAGCATATTAAAAAGCTCAGGGAGGAAGGCTATGAAATACAGTCGGTCTCAAAAAGGGGTTACCGTCTGGATAACAGCCCGGATCTGTTTGACAGGAGCGCTCTTGTCAGCAGTCTGCATACGAAAACATTCGGTAAGGAAATCATTTTTCTGAATGAAACCGATTCGACCAACAATGAGCTGAAGCGGCTGGCTGCTGGTGGAGCGCCCGAAGGTATGGTTGTTATCGCACAAAGGCAGCATTCGGGCAGGGGCAGAAGAGGACGGGTGTGGAGTGCAGACGAGGGCAAGGCCATTACGATGTCCATTCTGATGCGCCCCGATATTGCTCCGGCCAATATCCAGGCCATCACACTGGCGGCATCCAGTGCCGTTGCCCGGGCTATTGAACCCTTTACAAGCATAAAGCCCGAGATTAAGTGGCCCAATGACATACTGCTGTCAGGGAAGAAGGTGTGCGGCATCCTCACGGAAATGACAGCCGAACCTGACAGGATTCTGTCCATCATCGCAGGCATCGGCTTGAATGTTTATCAAAAGGAAGAGGATTTTCCGGATGAATTGAAAGAAACGGCCACATCCATTGCATTGAACAGCGTTGGCCCGGTCTCACGCAGTGCGCTGGCATCACGAATCCTGGAGGAATTCGAGGTGCTGTACCTGGATTTTATCCAGCGTAAGTCCACGGCAAGGTTCCTGGATATCTGGCGCAGCTTTTCAGGGACCATCGGCTGTGATATCATCGTATACCAGGGGGAAAAAAGTTGGCAGGCTAAAGCGCTGGATGTGCTTGATGACGGATGCCTGCTGGTGGAAACGGCAGATGGCACCAGGCAGGCCATCGCATCAGGAGAAATTTCAATCAGAAAAGTGAAATAAGCGGAGGAAATACAATGGATCAGAACCAAAACAACAAGCCCAATACAAGCAATAACGGCAACAACCAGAATAATAACCGGAACGCGCCCAAACGCATCCCCGCAGCCCGAAACAACAGCAATCCCCAAAACAGCGGGGGAAGCGCTGGCAATGCCGACAGCAAAAACCGCGGCGATGCCAATAAGCCCAGAAAGGATTTCACACCCAGAAAAGAAAACGGTCCACGCCAAAACTTGAACAGAAACAGTAATCATCCTGGCAGCAATCGGGTGGATAACCGAAATCAAACCAGAGATGAAAACAGAAATGAAAACAAGACGGAAAACAGAGTTGATCACAGAAATGATAGCAGGGAACTGTACAGAAAACCTCAACATCCAAGAAATAACTCTGAAAGCTATGCCGCAAGGGTTTTGACCACGAAAAGAGAAGAAACCGTCGATGATATCAAAATGGATATTGAAAAGCTTGAAAAGGATATCCAGTTTGAAATCAAGCAGATCCGCAGCGTTAAGCTGGGGATGTAATCTGGATGTTTCTGCACGAACAATCTGCACGCAGCCAGCTCGGAGTTACCTTCGATTTCCATCCAAAACCTGAAGAAAGGGTGGCGATTTTTTTTGCTGCTGGCCATTGATGTTGGAAATACAAACATTACCCTGGGCCTTTTTGACGGTAACACGCTAAAACACCATTGGCGTGTTTCCACCGATCGTGAAAAAACCTCGGACGAATTCGGTATTTTGTTTATGTCTCTGTTTCAGTATGCCGGGGAAGATATCAGTATGGTCAGGGATGTAATTATCTGCTCTGTTGTCCCACCCATCATGCATTCAATGATCAATGCGATCCTGCGGTATATTCACAGGGAACCCACTCAGGTGGGCCCGGGGATAAAAACCGGTATCAATATCAAGTACGAAAACCCCAGGGAAGTGGGAGCGGATAAAATTGTGAATGCTGTTGGTGCCTTAAGCCTGTATGGGGGGCCGGTCATCATTGTTGATTTTGGAACCGCAACCACCTTCTGTGCCGTCAACAAAAACCGGGATTATTTGGGCGGGGTCATCTGCCCGGGGATTAAAATCTCAGCCGACGCATTGTTCGAGAAAGCTTCAAAGCTGCCTCGTGTCGAGCTTGTTGAGCCGGGCAAAATTATCGGAAGAAATGTGGTAACCAGCATGCAGTCAGGCCTGTACTATGGGTATGTGGGGCAGGTGGAATATCTGGTGCACAAGATCAAAAATGAAATGAAGGAAGAGAACATCAAGGTTGTCGCTACCGGGGGGCTGGCAAAGTTTATGGCATCCGAATGCCACTGTGTCGACGAGGTGAACCGGATGCTCACCCTTGAAGGCCTGAAGGAAGTTTACCATATGAACAGCAAGTAAACTCCGGCTGGATCAACCTGATAAATCCGGCAGAATCTCCATTCAAACAGGTATATTTTATTTCCGGCAGTAAATCCTATACAAAGCTTTAGTAAATCATCCCGGCCCCAATGTGTATATTTGGCTTCAGGGCAAAATATGCGGGGTTCGATAAAGGTTTGATTCAACAGGCGGTTTATTGCCTAATATCAATAGAAATAAAGAAAATGGAAGCATTGAACAGATATTTTAAGATAACCGCCCAGGAACGGATTATTTGCCGAAAAACATAGTGAATAAATGTTTGCCTGAAATAAAAGGGATAGTTTAATATAATATTAGCACTCGATGAAGGTGAGTGCTAATATTATGGACTGAATCCTGTTGGAGTGGAGAATTCACGGAAGCATGGGTTCGGGTTTTACAGGAAGAAGACCGGCAAAAGCCGGAAAATGGATAAGGAGGGTATATCATGAACATTAAACCGTTAGCCGACAGAGTGGTTGTGAAGATGGTTGAAGCAGAAGAGACCACGAAAAGCGGAATCGTCCTTCCGGGTACTGCCAAGGAGAAACCTCAGGTTGCGGAAGTAAAGGCTGTTGGCCCCGGCACGGAAGAAGTAAAGATGGAAGTCAAGGTAGGCGACAGAGTGCTGATCAGCAAGTATGCCGGTACCGAAGTGAAGATGGACGGGGTTGAATACACCATTCTCAAGCAAAATGATATCCTTGCTGTTGTAGAATAAGGAGGAAATGAAAATGGCGAAGAAGATTATTTTTGGCGAAGAAGCCAGAAAAGCCCTTGAAGTCGGTGTCAACAAGCTTGCTGACACAGTGAAGGTCACACTTGGCCCCAAGGGCAGAAATATTGTTTTGGACAAGAAGTTCGGCTCCCCGATGATCACCAATGACGGTGTGACCATCGCAAAGGAAATCGAACTCGAAGACGAATACGAAAACATGGGCGCTCAGCTGGTTAAGGAGGTTGCCACAAAAACCAATGATGTTGCTGGTGATGGAACCACAACGGCAACCCTGCTGGCTCAGGCCATTATCCGCGAAGGCTTGAAAAATGTTGCAGCCGGCGCAAACCCGATGATCCTGAAAAAGGGAATCAGCAAGGCTGTTGATGCCGCCGTCAAAGGCATTGTAGAGAACAGCCAGAATGTAAAGGGCAAGGAAGATATCACCAGGGTGGCTTCCATTTCAGCCAACGATGAAGAAATCGGCAAGCTTATCGCTGACGCCATGGAAAAGGTCACCAATGATGGCGTTATCACCGTGGAAGAGTCCAAAACCATGGGAACCAATCTTGAAGTGGTTGAAGGCATGCAATTTGACCGCGGATATGTATCTTCCTACATGGTTACCGACACCGACAAAATGGAAGCGGTTTTAGATGATCCATACATTCTCATCACCGACAAGAAGCTGACCAATATTCAGGAAATACTCCCCGTTCTCGAGCAAATTGTTCAACAGGGCAAGAAGATGGTGATCATTGCCGAGGATGTTGAAGGCGAAGCACTGGCAACCCTTATTCTCAACAAGCTCAGGGGCACCTTCATGTGCGTGGCTGTCAAGGCTCCCGGCTTTGGCGACAGAAGAAAGGAAATGCTCCGTGACATCGCCATCTTAACCGGTGGTGAAGTGATTACCGAAGAACTGGGTCTGGAACTGAAGGAAACCACATTGGATCAACTGGGTCGTGCAGGCAAGGTTGTCGTTCAGAAGGAGAACACCATTATTGTGGATGGCGCCGGTGAACAGGCAGCCATTAAAAACAGAATTTCCTCCATCAAGGCTCAAATCGAAGAAACCACTTCTGATTTTGATCGTGAAAAGCTTCAGGAAAGGCTTGCTAAGCTATCTGGCGGTGTTGCTGTCATTCAGGTTGGCGCTGCTACCGAAACTGAAATGAAGGAAAAGAAGCTCAGAATCGAAGACGCACTGGCTGCTACTCGTGCTGCTGTTGAGGAAGGTATCGTTGCAGGCGGCGGAACCGCATTCATCAATGCCCTTCCGAAGGTGAAGGACTTGGTCAAGACCCTCAGCGGCGACGAAAAAACCGGTGCCAAAATCATCGAAAAGGCTCTTGAGGAGCCCGTACGCCAGATCGCGCTGAACGCAGGTCTGGAAGGCTCCGTCATCGTAGATAAGGTAAAGGGAAGCAAACAGGGCGTGGGCTTTGACGTGCTGGTAGAAAAGTATGTGAATATGATCGAATCCGGTATCGTAGACCCTGCCAAGGTAACGCGGTTTGCACTGCAGAACGCTGCTTCCGTCGCTTCCATGGTATTAACCACCGAAGGTCTTGTTGCCGATATTCCTGAAAAGGAACCCCCGATGCCGGGTGGCATGGGCGGCGGAATGCCTGGAATGATGTAATTGTATCAAGCTGTAGCAGGGGTACGGATTGTTCCGTACCCTTTTCTTTTTCAAATTACTAACAGAATGATTGATTTCAAGGCCCTGATGCGATATGCTTCTATTAAAGCCAATGAAGGTTTGATTTTCAGGGAGAGTGTATGAATAACAACTTGTTCCCCAAAACCTGGCAGGAGTTTATGAGCAACTCCGGGTACATGCCGGTGGTGATCAATTCCATCGAGCGGCATTTTGATGCCGATTGGTCCCAGTCCGAAAGCCATCACCAATATTATGAAATGGTTTATGCTAAAAAAGGCATTTCTGTTTTTGATATCGAGGGGATAAAGACCACCATTGGCCCTAATGACATCCTGATCATCAAACCGCAGAAAGCCCACACGCTAAAGGTGCAGGAAAACAACACCGGTGAATTCATTGTTTTGCATTTCAGTTTTACTGCGGGCAGCGGCAGAAGAGAGACCCATTATCCCTCTGAAGTTTCCATTGAGGATTTCATCAATTTTTTTACAGGGCCTCATACCGGACCCTTTTTAAAGCTGAAGGTTAACCATAAAAATGATATTATTACACTGCTGAACAGAATAGTGGCGGAACAGGCTGAGGAGCAGTTCGGAAACGAGTTTCTGGTCTATCTTTTAATCCTGGAACTGTTTGTAATGATTTCCCGGGTTTTAAAGCTGGAATGGGAGAGAAGTATCACAGAGGACAGCCCCAAGCAAAAGGAACTGGTGCAGCTGGCGAAAGAATTTATTTTGAACCATTACGAGCGGGATATCGGCTTGAAGGACATTTGCGGATATGTCTTTTTAAGCCCCAGCTATTTTGCACGGATTTTCAAACAGGAGACCGGTCACTCCCCCATCAGCTTTTTGATCCATACCCGCATAGAACGGGCAAAGGAGCTTCTGGTCGAATCCGAAGACAAAGCCAGTGATATCGCACTGAGCGTAGGCTTTTCAAACCAGCAGCGATTTAATGAAACGTTCAAGAAGCTCACCGGCATGACACCGCTGGAATACAGAAAAAAAGCCACCGGCAGAAGCGAGTAGCAAAGGGAGCGCTTTTTGGGCTTCATTGATGTCCCCGTTGAAGCCCATAATGTATACCGTAAATACTATTTACTGAATAAGCTTACACGAATGTTCACGATTGTTTACACTTCTTCCGCCAACTCCTGGGGTCTGGGTTGTATGATCTTTTTATGTTCCGCATTCAGAAGTTTGTTAAGCAGATAAATGCCTCCAACAACGAGAATAAAACCCAGGGCATCAAACCATAAAGGTTGGTATCCGGTGGCAGATTCTACGGAAAAGCCCGGGATGGATACAACCCCGCCAAATAAGGATATGCTGTTATGAACAGCGTGGATTATCATTGGCAGTACGATGGATTTTGTTTTGATATAAGCCCACCCCAGAAGAAGGCCGCTCATGGTTGCACCAACAAATTGTGGAAGGTTCATATGCAACGCTCCGAATATGACGGATGAAATAACAATACTAACCCATGGTTTGTAATGTTTTGTATAGCCGCGAAGCCACAAGCCTCTTAACAAAAACTCCTCGGTAACAGGCGCGACGATGACAGCACCGATGAAGTTCTGCCATACAAGCGAATTATCAAACATTTCGGCGACTTCGGCACCCATCAGATCCCAGTTTGGTATCAGCGTGCGCATAAAATTGTCTACCTCAGAAGTTAGAATAGCAGCACCGACTGTAGTGATAATGGTTACAAGAACAACCCCTGCAGAAAGATATCTGCGTGAAAAAAGTGTTTTGGCTTCAAGGCTGTGCCGGATTTTTATGATTAATACGAACAATGCGATACTGGCTACTGCCAATATTCCGTTGACAAACGAGTTTGATACGGAGCGTATGACCGCATCTAAAATGTTCACGTCCTTTGTCGGACCCAGCATGGTAAACACTGTAGCAACAAAGACAGCCAGCACTGATAGCAGTATCCCAATCCCAATGTAGAGAAGCAAATGTAGTACAGACCACCAGAATTTCGGAGCATACAGGGGTTTTAATTGATTGTTCATGACTACCTCCTTTTCCCTATATTCTACACCAGCATGGCAAATACCACAATGTCGGGAACAAAGTACGTTTACTATGAACATCGGTGCTGTTTTCCCTATATAGGGTATTTTCTACTTTCTGAAGGATCTGTTTAGAGGCAGCAGGCTACACCTGTTTACCTGTGAACAGTAACAAGAACCGTTCCCATGTTTCGTTGGTTCTCACAAATTTCTTGACAAAGCACCGGTTCCGGTATACAATATCTCAGTGTCTGATTTCAGCATGGAATTCTCATGCTGTTTTTGCTTGCCCGGGTTCGCTGCTTTGCGGCACTGCCAGGTAAGCAAGTGGAAAGCACATGCTTATATGGTACGATAATAGCGAATTCCCCATCATGGGGGTTTTTATGCCGATAGAAAAACGGGAGGGTCATCATCGTGCTCGAGGATTTAAGGCAGCGCAGGAAGACCGTAGGGCTTAAGCAAACCATGAAAGCTGTGGAGGCCAACCGGGCCCAGGTTGTTTATTTGGCAGAGGATGCGGACGAGCGCCTGGCTGCCGGTGTACTGGCAGCATGCCACAATAAAAACATTCCGATCCACAGGGCAGAAAGCATGAAGCTTTTGGGTAAAGCCTGCGGAATTGATGTTGGAACCGCGGTTGCGGCCGTTACGATTGAAGAATAAGGTTTGTCCCCGCACAAAGCGTGCCTCGGGTATACGAGGCGAAAAAGGGGAAAATGGAACTGCTATCTTATCTCATCCCGCAAGGGATGAAGTAAATAGAATTAACCAAAAGGAGGTGAAAAAGGAATGCCGACATTTAATCAGTTGGTCAGAAAAGGAAGGGAAAAGGTATCAAGAAAGTCCAATTCTCCGGCTCTTCAGCATGGCGTCAACTCTTTGAAAAAGGAGATCACCGATGTATCCAGCCCGCAAAAGCGCGGTGTGTGTACGGTTGTGAAGACGGTTACCCCTAAAAAGCCGAACTCGGCTCTTCGTAAGGTTGCAAGGGTGCGTCTATCCAATCAGCATGAAGTGACAGCCTACATTCCCGGTATCGGTCACAATCTCCAGGAACACAGCGTGGTGCTGATTCGCGGAGGACGTGTTAAGGACTTACCTGGCGTACGTTACCATATTGTACGCGGAACCCTTGATACAGCCGGCGTGGCGAAAAGAATGCAAAGCCGCTCCAAGTACGGCGCAAAAAGACCAAAGAAATAAGCATTAATCAACGAATTTTGGAAAATTTCAAACAGGATGCTGCAGCGTGGAAAGCACGTTGTTTCATATAGAATTGAGCAACTGCCAGCGCTGACGTCCCGGAGGTTCCGGGGCGAGTACCTGTGATACGCAGGCAAAGCCTGTAGTTATCATGTAAAGGAGGGAAGGAAAGTGCCAAGAAGAGGACATGTGCCCAAAAGAGATGTTTTACCGGATCCAATCTATAATGACAGGATTGTGACAAAGCTCATCAACAACATTATGCTGGACGGTAAAAGAGGAGTTGCTCAAAAGATCACCTATGATGCTTTTGACATCATCCGCGAAAAAACAGGGAAGGATCCCCGTGAAGTATTTGAACAAGCACTGAACAACATCATGCCGGTACTGGAAGTAAAGGCAAGGAGAGTTGGTGGTGCCACATACCAGGTACCGATGGAGGTTCGCCCCGAAAGACGGCAGGCTCTTGGTTTACGCTGGCTGACGAATTTTTCTCGCAAAAGAAGCGAACGTACCATGAGCGCAAGGCTGGCCGGTGAAATTATGGATGCGGTCAACAATGCCGGTAACTCAGTTAAGAAAAAGGACGATACACATAAGATGGCAGAAGCCAATAAAGCATTTGCACATTACAGGTGGTAATCTGCATGGAGAACTTTGGAGAGGAGGACATAGATGCCTCGGGAATTTAGTCTGGCAAATACAAGAAATATTGGTATCATGGCGCATATCGATGCAGGGAAAACAACCACCACCGAACGCATTCTGTTCTATACCGGAAAGACCCATAAGCTCGGCGAAGTGCACGAAGGTGCGGCGACAATGGACTGGATGGAGCAGGAACAGGAAAGAGGAATTACAATCACATCGGCTGCAACGACTGCTCAGTGGAAAGGGAATAGGATTAACATTATCGACACACCTGGACACGTTGACTTTACAGTAGAAGTGGAACGTTCCTTAAGGGTGCTCGATGGCTCGGTCACGCTTTTTTGCGCGAAGGGCGGCGTCGAACCCCAATCTGAGACTGTTTGGCGTCAGGCCGATAAATATAGAGTTCCAAGGCTTGCCCATGTGAATAAAATGGACATCATGGGTGCAGATTTTTTCAATTGCATCAAAATGATGAAGGACCGCCTGAAAGCAAACGCGGTGCCGATCCAGCTTCCCATAGGGAAGGAAGATCATTTTTGCGGGATTGTTGATCTTGTGAATATGAAAGCTTATTACAACAGGGACGACCTGGGCAAGCAGATTGATGAAACTGATATCCCTGAAGACATGAAAGAGCTTGCGGAGGAATACCATGCACGGCTGGTCGAGGCGGTAGCCGAGCAGGATGAAGAGCTGACCATGAAGTACCTGGAGGGCGAAGAACTAACCATCGATGAGATCAAAAAAGGTATTCGCCTTGCAACGATCAATGTTGCGATGATCCCTGTAACATGCGGATCATCCTATAAGAACAAGGGGGTACAGAAGCTGCTCGACTGTATTATCGACTATATGCCGTCACCGCTGGATGTTCCGCCGGTAAATGGCTTGCTTCCGGATAGCGACGAACTGGAAGAGATTCAAAGACCTTCAGACGACAATGCGCCATTTTCTGCACTGGCATTCAAAATCATGGTGGATCCATTTGTCGGTAAGCTGGCCTTTTTCCGCGTTTACTCCGGGACGATGAACTCAGGCTCCTATGTATTGAATTCGACAAAGGGCAAACGTGAACGTATCGGCAGAATTCTGCAGATGCATGCAAACCACCGCGAAGAGCTTACAACGGTTTATTCGGGGGATATAGCAGCAGCTGTAGGCCTGAAGTTTACCACCACGGGGGACACCCTTTGTGATGAGAACCATCCGATCATTCTCGAATCGATGGAATTCCCTGAACCGGTCATCAATGTGGCCATCGAGCCCAAAACCAAGGTAGGCCAGGAAAAGATGTCTATAGCATTGCAAAAGCTGGCAGAAGAGGATCCTACCTTCCGTGTTTCCACCAATCAGGAAACGGGGCAGACCATTATTGCCGGAATGGGTGAATTACATCTTGAAATCATCGTGGATCGGATGCTGCGGGAGTTCAAGGTTGAAGCCAATGTCGGAAAGCCGCAGGTATCCTACAAGGAAACCATTCGCAAGGCAGTCGAGGCGGAGGGGAAATTCGTTCGTCAATCTGGTGGCCGCGGACAATACGGTCACTGTAAAATCAAAATGGAACCTCTTGAAACAGGTGGTTACGAGTTTGTCAACGCTATAGTCGGTGGTGTTGTTCCCAAGGAATACATCCCAGCGATAGACGCGGGTATCAGAGATGCCATGAATACAGGTGTTATTGCCGGATATCAGGTTCTCGACATCAAGGTGACGCTCTACGACGGTTCCTACCATGAAGTGGACTCATCAGAAATGGCATTCAAAATTGCCGGTTCGATGGCCTTCAAGGAAGCCATGAAAAAAGCGGATCCTGTCCTTCTCGAACCCATTATGAAGGTAGAGGTGACTACCCCTGAAGATTACATGGGCGACGTCATCGGCGATTTGAATGCACGCCGCGGACGCATTGAGGGCATGGAGGCCCGTATGGGTGCCCAGGTAATTGCAGCTTTTGTACCTCTGAGTGAAATGTTTGGATATGCGACGGACCTTCGTTCCAAATCCCAGGGACGTGCGGTCTACTCGATGCATTTTGACCATTACTCCGAAGTTCCCAAAAGCATTCAGGATAAGTTAACCGAGAGTATGAGGTAACAAAGCTTGCGGCGGTTGACAGATGAAGCCGGAATGGTATAGTATAATAAATACTGGTTTTAATATTTGATAACAACAGGTGCAAGCTTAAAACAGCATAGGTCGGTGAGGAAATGCAGAGAATATTTCCAACGGCCAATGAAAAACACAGTTGAATTTTAATAAAACAAAATATATAATGATCAACAGTTACCGAACTGTATAAGGAGGAGAATTTCGATGGCAAAAGCTAAATTCGAAAGAAACAAACCCCATGTGAACATTGGAACCATTGGTCACGTTGACCACGGTAAGACCTCTTTGACTGCGGCAATCACAAAGGTATTGTCCTTTGGAGACAAAAACATAGTCATTAAATCATATGAACAGATTGACTCAGCTCCCGAAGAAAAAGAAAGAGGAATTACCATCAATACTTCTCACGTTGAGTATGAAACCAAAAACCGTCACTATGCTCACGTTGACTGCCCGGGCCACGCCGACTATGTTAAGAACATGATCACCGGTGCTGCCCAGATGGATGGTGCAATCCTGGTTGTTTCCGCCGCTGACGGCCCGATGCCGCAAACCCGCGAACACATCCTGCTGTCCCATCAGGTGGGTGTTAACTACATCGTTGTTTTCCTGAACAAATGTGATCAGGTTGACGACGATGAACTGATTGAACTGGTTGAAATGGAACTCAGAGAGCTGCTTAGCCAATACGAATTCCCCGGTGACGATATTCCGATCATCCGCGGGTCCGCTCTGGTTGCTCTTGAATGCACTTCCACCGAGGCAAACGCTCCTGAATACGCACCCATCCTGAAGCTGATGGAAGCAGTAGATTCGTATATCCCAACCCCGGAACGCGCAACCGATCGTCCCTTCCTGATGTCCGTAGAAGACGTGTTCACCATTACCGGCCGCGGCACCGTTGCTACCGGCAGGGTTGAAAGAGGAACACTGAAGGTTGGCGAAGAAGTTGAAATCGTTGGTCTTGCAGACGCTCCGAGAAAGACCGTCGTTACCGGCGTTGAAATGTTCAGAAAGCTGTTGGATCAGGCATTCGCAGGCGATAACATCGGCGCTCTGTTAAGAGGCGTTCAAAGAACAGAAATCGAAAGAGGTCAGGTTCTGGCAAAGCCCGGTTCCATCACCCCTCATACCGACTTCACCGCTGAAGTATACGTTCTGACCAAGGAAGAAGGCGGAAGACATACCCCGTTCTTCAATGGCTACAGACCGCAGTTCTTCTTCAGAACCACTGACGTTACCGGGAACATCAAGCTTCCGGAAGGCGTGGAAATGGTTATGCCTGGTGATAACATCACCATGACCATCAACCTGATCACCCCGATCGCCATGGAAAAAGGTCAAACCTTCTCCATCCGCGAAGGCGGCAGAACCGTTGCTTCAGGCCGTGTTGCCGATGTTAGCAAGTAATAGTCTCCAAACGAAATAATCGAAAGCCGGATGGTTCCCATCCGGCTTTTGTTATGAGACCAGCGTGAGACCAGAGGCCGGGGCCCTGACTCAAGTTTCCCTATAACCTGTTAGTATGCCCATAATAAAACATTGAAACAGGTGGGGAGAAGAGGTTATAATAGAAGCGTCCTATACTCTTAAAGCAATCCATACAGCTCTGGGAGCCGTCTTATCCAACGCTCTCTCAGCCGGCAGTTTTTCGTACATAATCACTATCCATTCGTTTATAACCAATGAACACAGGGTATGGTTATGATAGCATGATCCTTAATTGAAACACTGCTATCCTTGGAACCATGTATTCACAGCTGCAATACATCCGTTTTGAATTCAGGCCGGATCATTCTATTTATTGCAACTGTACAGGACAAAACTGAAAGGATTAGGTACAGAGATGACTCAGAAAAAAGATGGTCAAAAAAACAGGGTGATACCGCTGCTGCCGCTTCGAGGCCTTGTCGTGTTTCCGCATATGATCCTGCATTTTGACGTGGGCCGCGCGAAGTCTATCAAAGCACTCGAAGAAGCCATGATGAAGGATCAATTGATATTTCTTGCCGCACAGAGGGATCCTGGCCTGGAAGAGCCCTCCGCGCAAGATGTCTATCCTGTGGGAACTATTGCAAAAATCAAACAGCTGCTGCGCCTTCCCGGCGAGACCATCCGTGTCCTCGTTGAAGGGCTGGAACGCGCCCAAATCATGGAGTATTTGGCCAGCGAACCCTATTATCAGGTGAAGGTCAGGGAATGCCCAAACCCAAAGAAGCTGGTTAAAAAGCCTGAAATCGAAGCATTGATCCGGCAGGTCATCAGTTATTTTGAACAATATGCGAAGCTGACAAACCGCATTTCTTCGGACACGACCTTTACCGTTACGGCCATGGAGGATTACGCCAGGCTTTCAGATGTGATTGCGGCCAATATGATGCTCAAGCTCGAGCAAAAGCAAAGCATCCTCAATGAAATATCTCCCAAAAGACGGTTGGAAAGGCTGCTTGAAACCCTGGTCAAGGAAATAGAAATCCTTGAAGTTGAGCGGAACATCAATCACAAGGTTCGCCAGCAAATAGACAAAAGCCAGAAGGAGTATTATCTGCGCGAACAACTGAAGGCCATTCAGAACGAGTTGGGCGAAGGCCAGCAACAGAGCGATGAGATAGAGGAATACCACGACAGGATCACACAGGCCAGCCTTCCAAAGCATGCGGAAGAAAAAGCTTTGAAAGAGCTGGACAGGCTGTCGAAGATGTATTCGACCTCTGCTGAAAGCGGCGTTATCCGTACCTTCCTCGATTGGATTATCGAGCTGCCGTGGAATACAAAAACAGAAGAAAACCTGGACCTGCAAAACGCCCAAAGGGTTCTCGAGGAAGATCACTATGGGTTGGACAAGGTGAAGGAGCGAATGGTTGAATATCTGGCCATCCGCAAGCTGAATAACGGCCTTCATGGCCCGATCATATGCCTTTCCGGTCCTCCTGGAGTGGGAAAAACATCCATTGCGCGTTCCATTGCAAAGGCATTGAATCGAAACTATGTACGAATGTCATTGGGCGGTGTTCGGGATGAAGCAGAAATACGTGGCCACAGACGCACCTATGTTGGTGCCATGCCTGGACGGATCATCAGCGCCATTAAGCAGGCCGGCTCAAAGAACCCGCTGATCCTGCTGGATGAAATCGATAAAATGTCCAGCGATTTTAGGGGAGATCCCGCTTCTGCCATGCTAGAGGTGCTTGATGGTGAACAGAACAAAGAATTCCGCGATCACTATCTTGAGATCCCCTTCGATCTTTCCGATGTGTTATTCCTGACCACTGCCAATTATAAGGAAAATATCCCCCGGCCACTGCTGGACAGGATGGAGATTATCGATATATCCGGGTATATTGAGGAAGAAAAGCTACAGATCGCCTTGCGTCACCTAATCCCCAAGCAAATCGACAGCCATGGGCTGAAACCCGCTCAAATTCGCTTTGATGAGGGTGCTGTGAGGGACATTATCAATTATTACACCCGCGAGGCAGGCGTGCGTAACCTTGAAAGGCAAATTTCGACCATTTGCCGCAAAGTGGCAAAAATTATTGTTTCGCAAGAGAAAAAAGCGGTTCGGGTTACAAAGCAAAACCTGCATCGGTACCTGGGCAGTAAAAAGTTCCTGTATGACATGGCCAATGTGCACGATGAGGTGGGTATTGCCCGTGGGTTGGCCTGGACACCGGTCGGCGGCGACACTTTATCCATCGAGGTGAACCTGATGCCCGGGGAAGGCGCGGTTGAACTGACGGGGCAACTGGGGGATGTGATGAAGGAATCCGCCCGCATCGCCAGAAGCTATGTCCGTTCGATTGCTGAAATGATAGGAATTGAGGCGGATTTCCATAAAAAATATGATATGCATATTCATGTTCCCGAGGGAGCAATCCCGAAAGATGGTCCATCTGCGGGGATTACCCTGGCAACGGCCATGATATCGGCGTTAACCCAAATCCCTGTGAAACGCAATGTTGCCATGACCGGGGAAATAACGCTGCGAGGCAGGGTGCTTCCCATTGGCGGGCTGAAGGAAAAGGTTCTTGCAGCCCACCGGGCAGGTATCGATACGATTCTGCTGCCCATGGAGAACAAGAAAGACATTGAGGAAATTCCGGAAAATGTCCGGGGAAAGCTCAGATTGTTGCCGGTTCGATCTATGGAGCAGGTCATGAAGGAAGCCCTGGTGCGTTTTCCGGGTTCAACCGGCAATGAAAACGACGGGAAAATGAATTTACTGGGCCGGGAAACCAAGGATGAGGCGGCCCCGACAGTAGAGCATTAACAACAACCTAGCCTGCAACTTGCAGGCTAGGTACTATATGAGGCAGCGCTCACAGCAGAGTATGAACGAAAAGAAGCATAAAGAAGGAGGCAGGGGACGATCCTGCTTCCTTTTTTCTTCCCATATGGAGACATCTTACCGGAATTCGGGATGCCTACGTGGTGAATGTGGTGTTCTGAAAAGCTACTGCAGTTTCAATAACCCTATACCACTTTCTTTATGTATTTACATGCAATCACTTCCGTTGTTATAAGAACCTTATCACTACGTGATAAGAACCTTGTAACGGTGTGTTGTGATTGCAAGCAATCACTTCCGTTGTTATAATAGGATTAATAAGCATAAACAGTTTTAATTTTGCCTGTCGGGAAACTTTCCCGAAGAAGGTACAGCTTCAGGAGGAGCATATGCTGATTATTAATGCCCACATCATGACCATGGCGGAAGAAACGAAATCACGTAAGAATCAAAAAAAAGAAGATAAACTGGGTTATATTCTGATATCGCAGGGCAAAATCAAGGAGATTGGATCCATGACCAAATCCCCCGGGGACAGAGATGTGATCGACGCAGAAGGGAAGATTGTGATGCCCGGGCTGGTAGACAGCCATACGCATATCGGAATCATGGAAGACTCGCTGGGCTTTGAGGGTGATGACGCCAATGAACTGACCGATCCGGTCACACCGCACCTGCGGGCTATCGACGGGATCAATCATGCCGATCGTGCTTTTGAGGAAGCCAGGCAATGGGGTGTAACAACGGTGGTCAGCGGACCGGGAAGCGGGAATGTCATTTGTGGCCAGTTTGCCGCACTGAAGACCTTTGGCCGCAGCGTGGATGAAATGGTGATCAAGCAGCCATGTGCCATGAAAGTCGCCTTTGGAGAGAATCCCAAGACCGTATACCACGAAAAGAGTCATACGCCATCAACAAGAATGGCTACGGCTGCCATTCTGCGTGAGCAGCTGTTCAAAGCAAAGGAATATATGGAGGCCTGGGAGGATTACCATAAGGACAGTGAGGAAAACGACAAACCCGAATACGATATCCGCATGGAAGCCCTGATACCCGTCCTGAATCGAGAATTAGTGGTGAAGATCCATGCTCACAGGGCTGACGATATTCTGTCGGCGATCCGGATTGCAAAGGAGTTTAATCTGCGATATACCATTGATCATTGCACCGAGGGGTACATGATCGCCGACATTTTAAAGGAACAGAAGGTTCGTGTAATCCTGGGACCATTGCTGACCGATCGATCCAAGATTGAATTGAAAAATCAAAATATTGAAGCTCCCGGGATTCTTGCGAAGTATGGGGTGCCGGTAGCCATCATGACGGATCATCCCTGTGTGCCCGAACAGCATCTGCTGCTTTGCGCGGGGGTGGCTGTCAGGGAAGGTATGTCGGAAGAGGACGCTCTGCGTGCCATCACCATCAATGCAGCACAGGCAGCAGGCATTGAAGACAGGGTGGGCAGCCTGGAGGTCGGTAAAGATGCGGACCTCGTCGTGTTCAGTGGTCATCCCTTTGATTATAGAACAAAGGTAGAACTGACGATGATTAACGGCAAGGTAGTTTATCAAAGAAACCAGGAAAGGAAGGTTTGATAATGGGCCTTTTGAGCAGAATCGTCCAATTTTATCAAAGTAAAATTGAGATAGCGTTTTCTGAATTGAATGAATGCGCTGAACCTGGCGGAATTGTTTTTCTTGGAGACTCGATTACCGACTTCTTCCGCCTGAATGAATACTTTCATGGCGTTTATGTCATTAACCGCGGCATCAGCTGGGATACCACCGATGGTGTTCTTTTGCGCATGCCTGAAAGCGTTTATCAGCTGAAACCAACCAAAGTATTTCTCATGATCGGCACCAATGATGTGGGAGATAATAAGCCAGAGCATGAGATCGTACATAACATCGATCAAATCATTTCGGCTATCCAGGCAAACAGCCCCGACACGAAGATTTATCTTGAATCCATATACCCGGTGTCTGAGCTCAGGCACAAAAAGATCAGAAAAATAATTGTAGGAAAACGAACCAACGAAAAAATACGCAGCATCAATGAAAAGCTGAAGAACATGGCCCGGGAGAAAAGCATACCCTATATCGATGTACACAGCCACCTTGCGGATGAAAAGGGAAACATCCGCCTGGAGTATACCGTGGAAGGCCTGCACCTGACTGTTCCTGGTTATCGTGTTGCAGCAGATGTTTTAAGACCCTGGGTAATGGAATAAGCAAGTACTCAATGATGGTATGATCTGCTGCACCATTCGGGAAAGCTCTTATCAAAACGGGTTTTGTGGAAAACCCGAGCGTTACGCTTAGGTGCACCCGGCCATTTGTATTGCGGCTTCCGCCGGTACCGGCCGGCTGTACAGGTAACCCTGATATTTGCTGCACTTGTGTTTAGCCAGGTAATTCAGCTGCTCGGCAAACTCAACGCCCTCGGCGATCACCGAAAGGCCAAGCTGCAGCCCCATTGCGATGATGGAGCCTGTAATGGACTGTTCATTCATATCCGGGACATTTTCGTTCATGAATAATTTATCTATTTTCAAGGTATTGATGGGCAGATTCTTTAAATAGGTCAGAGAGGAATATCCTTTGCCAAAATCATCCAGAGCAAAGTGTATGCCTTTTATACGGAGCTTTTGAATGGAAGCTTCAATCAACTCATAGGATTCCATCAGCACGGATTCAGTGATCTCCAGTTCAAGCAGCTCGGGCTGCAGGTCAACTCTTTTCAGCGTGTCAAGAACCATATCCGCAAAATCCGCCTGTAGCAGCTGTAATATGGAAACATTGACGGATATCTGATAATTCTTGCCGCTGCAAGCCTGGAGAGTCTTTGCAAAAAGACAGGCCTCCTTCAGAACCCATTGACCAATGGGAACAATCAACTGTGTTTCTTCGGCGACAGGGATGAAGGAGTTGGGCATCACAAAACCCAGTTCGGGGCTTGCCCAGCGCAGCAGGGCTTCAAACCCGGAAATGGTTCCGGTGGCAATATCAACCTGAGGTTGGTAATACAACAGAAATTCCTTTCGTTCCAAAGCGGTTCGCAAATGGTTTTCGATGGACAGTCTTTCCTGTATGCTGTAATCCATGCTTTGAGTGAACAGTACATATTGTCCCTTCCCTCGTGATTTTGCATGGTACATGGCGATATCTCCGCTTCTGATCAGGTCATCCACTCTGTCGCCGGCTTCAGGGTATGTTGTGATACCAATGCTAATCGAAATGTGCAAAATGCTGTAATTCAATTCGAAGGGCTCTTTAAAGGCTTTGATCAACTTGTCTGCCTGAGCCATTAAATCAAACTCGGAAGCATCCTGTACAATAATGATGAATTCATCCCCACCGAAACGAAATAGTGTTCCATTTGATGTAATGTTTTCACTTAACCGGTTTCCAATCATGACCAGAAGCTGATCACCCGTTGAATGACCCAGTGAATCATTGATGTATTTGAAGTTGTCGGTGTCGATAAAGAAGAGCGCATATTGTGATTTGCCTGCCGTAAGAAGGGCCTGATCCAGGTATTCCTTAAGGGACAGGCGGTTTGGCAGGCTTGTCAGATAATCGTGATAGGCAAGATGGGATAATTCATTTCTGCTATGCTCCAGTTGCTGGTTTTGCTCCTTTAGTTCCTCCTCTGCGGCTGTAAGCTCCTGGTTAAGTTCTGTCAGCTCTTCGTGGTTTTCCTTCAGCATTTTTTCTGTGCGCTTCTGATGCAGAATATAATAGATTAACAATGTAATGAAGCCAACAAGAAGAAGGAACAGAAACGCCGCCGCCGATACCTCCTTTTTATAAGTTTCAAAAAAAGAAAAGGGGAGATTGATAATTTCACTGTCCGGTTGAAGTCTCTCCCTGGGAATGTTGTGAGCTTTCAATTCATTGTAATCATATAAATGCCGAATGGTATTGTCCTGAGAAATGGGAATGTCATCTGCCCTTTCACCCCGTAGTATTCTCAAAGCCACCCTGCCGGCATTTTCACCCTGAAGCCTGCCGCTGAGCATGCTTCCCCCTACCGAACCACGCCCGACGGTAAAGTCATACAGGTGGAAAACCGGTACCGGACTGACAGAACTGGCCAGTTCGCAAAACTCATCGAACTCCATTGTGTTTCCCTCAATGTCTACATAATGTGAAAGAATATAGACAATGCTGTTGTCCTTCACACTTTTCATTCGTTCAAGGATTTGCGCATAGGTGATGTTATTAAGGTGCACAATTTCAATACTGTCGTTGATGTCCACGATGGACTCGACAGCAAGACGAGTGGTGGACTGAGCGCTTTCAGTATTATCGTATACCAGATAAATTGTTTTCAGGGCGGGGTTTGTAAGCATGGCCAGATAAAGGGCATCATCGGGGATTACAGGCTCCAGAATTCCCGTGAAGTTGGACTGCCCCTTTGTGAGGGTGTTGATTCCTTCCTGATTAACACCGGCAAAGACGATTGGAGCAGCTGAGAAGAGTTCATCCCTGTGCTTCAGTGCAAAATCAAGCGCAATGTCATCGGTTGTGATTACCAAATCTATTTTTTCATGTTGGTACTTGTACTGGTAGTAATTGTAGAGAAAACTCAGATTCTCCTGCGTGGAGTAGTTTTTCCAATCCATATACTCCACCTGGACAGAGATGTAGTCATCACTCTCCAGCAAAACAGCCATCGCTCCTTCAGTTTCTTCACGGGTCCACGTAAAGCCCTGATGGTATGAATTCAGAATTAAAACAGTTTTTGCCCTGTCTTCGAGAGCCTGCCCGGTAATGGGCATAAACTGCATTAAAAACAGAAAGAGTATGAGGATAAGCCCTTTAAAGCGGTGTTCCAGTCTTCTTCTCATTGTCAGCCTCCTGACATTCGACAAAGTAATATATTTATACCCAATAACTAGGATTATGAACACATTAATTTTTATTAGAGACTATCCATCGGTTCCGCGCCCGGATTCGGGACCACAAGGTGGGTGTTGACAAGCGAATCAATATTTCGTATAATAAATGTAATGATTACAAAGATAAAACCATTACAATAAATTTGCCTCCCCGGAATAGAATGAAAGAGGGCTTTGCTATGTCCAATATCAATACAATCAAGGAGCTTCTGGAACAAAAAGGTGTGAAACCATCCTATCCACGGCTGAAGGTTTTCGAATACCTTGTGGACAACAGAAATCATCCTACGGCAGAGGAAATTTATGAGCAGCTTGTCAAAGAAATGCCGACCCTCTCACGAACGACGGTGTATAACACACTGAACCTGTTTGTCGAGGAGGGTGTTGTCATTCCCATCAATATCAGCAGCAATGAAACAAGGTATGATGCCCGGGTAATGAACCATGGGCACTTTAAATGCGGCAGTTGCGGCAGGATCGTAGATTTCCCCATCGAGATGGGAGAATGCGCGATCAAGGAATTAAACGGCTATGAAGTAACCGGCAGGTTTGTCTATTTCAAGGGCACCTGCCCGGATTGCTTGAATAAATAACAAACAGGAGGTTAACAATGAAAGCTTTAAAAGGTACCAGGACAGCAGAAAATCTGCTGAAGGCATTTGCGGGAGAGTCTCAAGCCCGCAACCGTTACACCTATTATGCTTCGATCGCCGATAAGGAAGGATACAAGCAAATTAAAAACATCTTTATTGAAACGGCAGACAATGAAAAGGAACATGCAAAGCGGTTTTACAAGTTTCTTCTTGCCGGCTTTGAGGGAGAACTGCCCACATCCATCCAGATTACAGCCGATTACCCCGTCGCCCAGGGCACAACGCTCGATAACCTGAAAGCCGCTGCCAGCGGCGAGAATGAGGAATGGACCGATCTGTACCCTGCCTTTGCGAAGGTGGCCGACGAAGAAGGCTTCCCGGAAATCGCCGCAGCCTGGAGGATGATTTCCCTGGCTGAAAAAAGGCATGAGATCAGGTTTGAAAAGCTGGCTCAGAATATTGCCAACGACCAGGTATTCAAAAAGGATCAGAAGGTTCAATGGAAATGTACAAACTGCGGCTATATACATGAAGGCCCGGAAGCACCTGAAACGTGTCCGGCATGTGTACATCCTCAATCCTACTTTGAAGTATTTGTGGAAACCTATTAAGCAGTCATCTGTCTGATGCATTCAGAACAGGGTACAGCTGTAAAAAATTGATGAAAAAGGGCATCGAATGACTGTAATATTTCATTCCACTGGTTTAGAGTGAATGCAGTGAAAACATCGTGATTTCATGCAATAATTCGTTCCAATGGTCTTGAGTGAATACAGCGAAATCATTATATTGATTGCGAGCCCTTTTTTCATGCCCAAAAACCGGAAGAAAACAAAAACCACACCACCCCCCGGAGATCGCATAACCTGTTTGCCAGTGAACATGGTTTCCTGTATAATGGGAATGACCTGAAACCTATTTTGAAACCTGAATTCGGAGCAGCACATGAAAAAGAGAAAAATTTTCGCCCTGTTGATGGCGGGGCTATTATTCATGGGGCCGGTTTCCTGCAAAAGCCCGGACACACCTGCAGCCGCACCCCCGCAGGATAAGCAGCAGGAGCAAAAGGTTACCCTTCGTTTCATCTCCAGCTGGGGCGGTGTGGATTCCAGAGCAGAAGCCCTTAAAGCGTTGTTGGATCAGTTCATGTTTGTGAACAAAAACATTGAAGTGATTAATGAATCCCTTTTTGGAGAAGATTTTCTGCCGAAGATCAAGACAGATTTCGCTTCAGGGAATGATCCCGATATTTTTGGGCTGTGGCCGGGCTCCGATATCCGAGCCCTGATCCGGGCGGGCCGTGTTGCCGATCTTTCAGCCCTGATGGATCAAGACCCCGCATGGAAAGCTCTTTTCAAAAGCAGCATGCTCGAATATACCACCTACGAAGGAAAGATATACGGGCTTCCGGTAGAGACCATTTTTGAAGCCCTGTTCATCAATGTAGACCTGTTTGACAAGCATTCTGTCAAGGTTCCTGAAAACTATGAAGAATTAAAGGACGCCATTGTCGCCTTCCGAAGTGCCGGAATCGACCCCATAGCGTATAATGCCTTTGCCGAAGGCACTTATCTGTATCAGAACATGGTTGCTTTGCTGGCTGGCAAGGAGATTGCCGAGAACCCGGAGCATCCGGAGTTTGGAAAGTATTACAGGCAAGCCCTGGAATACATGCTGGAGCTCTACAATTTGGGGGCCTTTCCCAAGGATGCCTTTACGATGATGAACCGGGAGAGAAATGCGCTTTTCCAGGAAAAGAAGGCAGCCATGATCGTCCAGGGCTCCTGGTTTATCGGATATTTCGACCGATATGACGAATCGGTGGATATTGCGTATTTCCCGATCTTTCCTGATGGAAAAGCCCCGCCGAAAACCATGATTTACGGGCTTGGAAACGGTTGCTTCCACATCAGCTCGGCGGCATATAATGATCCGGGGAAACACAAGGAAGCTATCAAGCTTTTGAGGTTCCTCACTGCCCGGGAAACGGCCGCAGTTTTTGCGCAGCAGACCGGGATGCTCAGCAGCGTGGATATCCGGGAATCCAGAATTGATTATAACCGGCTAACCCGAAAAGGTCAGCTGCTAATCAATGGTGCGAGGCAGTTCATCGGGCCTCCCGACAGCTTTGTGGACCGGACGACCTGGGAAGAAGTGATTGCAAACGGTATGCCCTATGTGCTCGAGGGCAAGTGGGAAATCGACGAGCTATGGGATAAGGCTATGCGTGCGGGGTTGAATTAAATTGGTTTTGTGGCGGAAGGTAGTCAAATTTTACAAAGATCTGTCCATCCGGAGAAAGCTTTTGTTCGCTTTCTATATCCAGATCATCATTCCGATGATTTTTATGGGCTTTTTGAGCTACCGCAATTCTGAAGCGACGATCAAACGTATTTCCATGAACTATGCCTCGGACATCCTGCAAATGATAGAGCTTCGATTTAGCGATTACATCAGCAACCTGACCATTATTTCGCAGGATCTGCTGTATGACAAGGGAATCTATTCGGCCTTAACGCGCAGGAATACAGAGGATCCCCTGGAAAGCTATGAAAACGAGAGTGAGATCAGCAACACCATCAAGAAAATTATTCTCTCAAGGCCTGAAGTCCAGTCGGTCGCTATCATCAGCCTGGACGGACAGTTTTACTATTCCGATGACAACGCCCTTTGGGGCGGCATTCGCGAGCTTCTGCCCTACCAGAAGGTTTTGGACAGGGCCAGGGCCTTCGGAGGCAAGGTCTGCTGGTACCTTGACAGCGAGGAAGGTGTGGTGCAGAACATCTTCCTCAGCCGCGTCATCTACCACCAGGACACCTTTGAAGAGATCGGGCTTCAGGTGATCCTTGTACGAAAGGATTTCATTGAAACGGTGTATCAAGGGCTTACAAAAAGTATGGAAAACATCATTATCCTGTCCGAAGAGCATCAGCTGATCGCTTCAAGGAACGAAGGGGAGGGAGTTCTGCCCGATATCGCTTCCTTTGGCAGCCTGGAGCGGGAGAAGGATTCGAGAATTGATCAGACGCTGGATGCGATGATTTCCTACACCACCATTCAGGATACAGGCTGGAAGGTGATCACCTATGTTCCCACTGCCGAGCTTTTCCGGGATGCCTATGCCCTGCGAAGGAACATCATTTTCTTGTGCGTCGTCACCGCGATCCTCCTTTCGATGCTAAATCTGGGCATTGCGATGAGCTTTGTAAAGCCCATTAACCGGCTTGTAAAGGGAATGAAAATGGTTCAGGAAGACAATCAGGCAGTACAAATTGACGATGACCGTCAGGATGAACTGGGCTTTTTAAATAAAACCTTCAATGAAATGTCCAGGGAGATCAACCACCTGGTCACATGGGTCTACCGGGAGCAAATTACCCGGAAGGATGCGCAGCTGAAGGCGTTGCAGTCTCAGATCAATCCTCATTTTCTGTTCAACACGCTGGAATCGATTAACTGGATGGCCCGGTTGAACAATGTCCCGGAGATCAGTGAAACCGTCACGGATCTGTCAGATCTGATGGAAGCCAGTATCGGAAGAGATGACAGGCTTGTCACCGTCGAGGAGGAGTTCGGATATTCAGACAAATATATTTCTCTTTTAAAACGAAGGTTTGAAGATAAAATTCAGTTCAGCTCCAGAATCCAGGAGGAAGCCGCAGAGGTTAAAATTCCAAGGCTGTTGATTCAGCCTCTGGTTGAAAATGCCGTTTTCCATGGTATTGAAAGGCTGCGCGGAAAGGGCGAGATTTCGCTGGATGCCTCCATCAAGGGAAGCTCTCTGGTGATCACGGTCATGGATTCGGGTCCGGGTATTGACAAAGAAGGGCTGGAGGAGCTGAACAAGAATCTCTCAATGGGAAACGATGAATACTTCAAAACCCTGGTAAACCAGGAAAAGAAAAGCATAGGCATAGAGAATGTAAACAGAAGAATCAAGCTGTTCTACGGGGATTCCTACGGATTGAAAATTGAAAGCGAGCAAGGCCTTTACACGCGGGTGGTTGTCAGCTTGCCGGTGAACAGAGAGCACGCGGAGGGATATTATGTTCAAGGTCATGATCATCGATGACGAGCCCATTATTCGAAAGGGCATCCGAAGCATCATCAACTGGAAGCAGTTTGATTGCGAGGTATGCGCCGAGGCATCCGACGGGGAAGAGGGGAAGCTTCTTATTGCCCAATTTCGCCCGGACATTCTTTTAACGGATATCCGCATGCCCGGAACCGACGGTCTTACCATGATTCGGTCTGTCAAAGACATGGTGCCAAACTGTAAAATCATCATTCTCACCGGATATCGGGATTTTGACTACGTACAGGAGGCAATCAAGCTGGGCGTATTCGACTTTGTTCTAAAGCCTTCAAAAATCGAGGAACTGACAGCGGTTTTGGGTAAAGCAGTCACAGAGCTGAACTGCCTGGCAAAAAGGGCTGAAGAGCTGGATAAACTGAAAAATCTTTTTGAGCAAAATATTCCGGTGCTAAGAGAAAAGCTCTTATATGACATTTTATACGGGCTCAACCCTGACAAGGGAAGCGTTACCGAGAAAGCCGAGCTTTTGGGCATTCGCATCGACCGCTTCATCCTGGCCGTTGTTGAGATTGATATTGATGAGGAGAAGCGGTTCAGCCAATATGATTATCATTTATATCAATTCGGGATTATCAATACCATCAGGGATATCTTTTCAGACACTTTCGAACTGTTCAGCATCGGGCTCAATGGAGGGGGAGCCGCTTTTATTCTGCAGAATTTAACCGATGAAGATCTTTATACACAAATGATCAATGAAAAATGTACCTATCTTCAGGAAATGATCACAAACTGTTTTGGTTTTACCGTAACCATAGCGATCAGTTCTGAGGGAACAGGGGTTATGCAGCTGGCGGATAAGCTCAGAGAATGTCAGGAAGGCCTGGAGCGGAAGTTTTATCTGGGAAGCAATGCGATCATATTTCATGGGGATTTAAAAGGGTTTATTCAGTTTGAAGACTATTCAGTACTGGAGAAATACCGCAACCTGCTGCTGGACGGCATCAAAACAGGCAACGAGAAGATCGTCTGCAGCAGGCTGGAAGACATTTTTGCCACCATTGAAACCTTTGAGCGTCTGGATATGGAATATCTGAAAAGCTTTTACTGGAGCACCATCATCTCAATCAACAGCATCCGTCTGTCTTTGGCGCAGGCCGACAATGACAAAAAAGTGGAAACCCTTCATTTAGCCAGCCTGCAAAGAATGATCGGGGAGTCGGAGGGTTTGCCCGAGCTGAACAGCCTCTTAAGGGAAGTGTCTGTGAGTATTACCGAAAAGGTAAACCAATATAATAACAGAAGCATTAAGCTGATTCTTCGCAAGGCAGTGGACTATCTGCAGGAGCATTACAGCGAGCAGGTAACACTGAATGATGTGGCCGACAGCGTATATGTCAGCACCTGCTATGTTTCAAGAATGTTTAAAAAAGAACTGGGAAGAAACTTTGTGGATTACCTGAACGGTATCCGGATGGATAAAGCCAAGGAACTGTTGAGAGATCCCCAATATAAAACCTATGAAGTGGCGGAGAAGGTAGGCATTCCCGACGCTCATTATTTTTCGAGGCTGTTTAAGAAGCTGGTCGGGGTAACGCCCACCGAGTTCAGGGAGATACCGGTCCCACGGGCGGATTAAGCATGCAATTTCATTGAAACACAGGTGACCGCCATACCCGCTGATTCCTGGAAATCGTCTGCACCAGGCTCTATGGGCCCAGGCCGGGCTGGTTCCAATACATCAGGGAGCTGGCGTTATTCCCGCTTTGGCGGCAAGCCAGGCATCATATTGCTTTTGCATTTCATCGATGAGATCACCTACACCGGCTGCCTTCAGTTCTTTCTCAAACTGGCGGACGGTCTTCTCTACATCGGCACTGCCGGTAAACAGCTGTCTGTAATAAGCCTGAACCACATTCTTGCAGGCCGAAGCCTGTGCTTCCACATTGGTCTTGTCGAAGACAAACCCCAGGCTGTCCAAAACAAGCCCTCTGTTGTTATATATCAGGAACCTGTCCCACTTCAACGGATCCTCGGTGTCCAGAATATAGTCCTTGAACTGATCGCCAAAGCACCACGTATAGCCGGGATTGTAGCCCGTATAGGCTCGATCGGTTAATTGGATAATATTCTCTGATACCTTATTATAATGCACATCTTCAATTCCGAATTTTAGAAGATTGCTCAGTTCCCTGTCGGTATATAACAATTCGATAAAACGAAAAGCCCTTTCCGGGTTTTCAGATTTTACAGGAATGGCCAGCATGGCACCGGTGGCTTCCCGGTTGGACATCATAGGACGTGTAATATCCACCTGCACCCATTCGTAACCTGTATTCGCGCTGATTTCGGCATCCTTACCGGGCTTCAGGGATTGGGACGCGGCAAAAAACTTGCCCGAGCGCATCTGCTCCAGTTGGCTTTGCATCGTATCGGCGTCCTGGTGAATGTACCCCTTGTTATACCAGGAGCGCATCAGATGATACAGGTCTATGCTTTCGGGTGCCAGAAAGTGGTTGATGATCCGTGAGGATCCGTTATCGGGGTATAGCGCGCCGGGAACATCATCGTCACTGATGCGATCCCAATCCAGAACCTGGAAGGGGGCGTCCATGGTGGCAATGGCCAGGGGGGTGATCTGCCGTTCATTTTCCCAGATGGTCTGTAAAAAGGGTTCCAGGCTTTCCGTTGAGGTAATTTTGGACAGATCCATGTTATATTTCGTGACAAGATCCTTTCTTAACAGGTATCCCCAGTGATGCACCTTTTCTTTATTGGTGGGAACGGCGTAATTCTTACCATTGATCGCCGACGCGTTTAGAAATTCCTCGCCAAGAATATTGCGGATGGCCGGATATTTATCAAGATAACCATTCAATTCAGTGAAATAACCGGAGGAGGCGTTGATGTTGTAATTTGCGTTCCAGTTGGCGGTGAATACAATATCAATGGGTTCCCCGGCGGCAAGAGCCGTATTTGTTTTCATGTCATATTCATCACCGGCTGCAAAAACATTCAGCTTCAGCGTGATATTGAGTTTTTCTTTCACAATGGTATTCACCTGTTGCATGACGGCTGGCAGATCAAGCTGAGTATGGTTACCAACCATATACCATGTCAGCTCCATGCCTTGTTTCGCATTGTCGACAGGAAGAGGTGTGGGTTGTGCTTTGACCTCATTTACCGAAGGCAGGTTCAATGTACAGCCGCACAGGAAAAACCCGAGCATCAGGACAAGCAAAAAATAATGAGGGGCTCTATTCTTTTTTGTCATAATTTCCTCCCACAAGAAAAATGTTTCTTTTCCGGGAATAGATTCCTTATTTGGCAGCTGCCATAACCTGCGTAGTTTTCAATTAGTCTTCCTCTGTGTGAACCTATCGTATCAAACGGGACATGAAATTTCAATAGCTTTGCGCGTAAGGTGGATTTTTTTGACCTTTACATTCGGACAATGGAGTACACCATACAGCAAGTTGCTCTATTTCCGAAAAGCCATGGTTTTCTTATGATAAAGACAGGAACCGGTAACCCGGTGGACAGTTAAAAAGAACCAGCGGAAAAGGTGTGGTGAAAATGCAATTGAAAAGATCCTTAAGAAAAAGCAAACTGGGCTTTATCCAGGAAATCGGCAGGAATTACCCGCTGTTTATCATGTTACTGCCCGGGCTAATCGTGATGCTGATCAACAACTATCTGCCCATGGCAGGGGTGGTGCTGGCCTTTAAAAAATACAGGCTGCACGGCAACTATATTCAAAGCGTGCTAAAAAGTGAATGGGTAGGCTTCAAAAATTTTGAGTTCTTTTTCAAGTCCCCTTATGCCTATACCATCACACGTAATACTATCCTGTATAATCTTGTGTTTATTATTTTGGGGCTTATCATTCCGGTTGCTCTGGCCATCGCTTTGAATGAGCTCACCAGCAAACGCCTGTCCAAGATATATCAAAGCGTGATGTTCCTTCCCTATTTTCTTTCCTGGATCATCGTCGGCTATCTGGCTTACTCATTCCTGAGCATTGAGTTCGGGTTCATCAACAGAGGGGTGCTGCAGGCCATCGGGCTTGAGAAGGTACTATGGTATTCCGAGCCGAAGTATTGGCCGGCGATCATCATCTTTTTTCAGATGTGGAAATATACCGGATACAATATTGTGGTTTATATTGCCGCTATATCAGGAATCAACCAGGAATATTACGAAGCCGCAGCCATCGACGGGGCTAAAAAGCTGCAGCAAATCCGATACATTACCCTGCCCATGCTGCAGCCCATGATGATCATCCTCACCCTGTTTGCGGTAGGCCGTATCTTCAATGCCGACTTCGGGCTGTTTTTCAATGTCACCCGCAACAGCGGCGCATTATATCAAACCACCAACGTGATCGACATGTATGTTTACAACGCCCTGCGAAACTCCAGTGATATCGGCATGACTTCGGCGGCAGGGTTGTACCAGGCAGTCGTTGGCTGTATCACTGTCAGCGTGGCAAACTTTGTTGTCAGAAAAATCGATAGTGACAAAGCGCTGTTTTAAGGAGGATTCATATGTTTGGCACAAGCACGTACAGAAACCCCAATCAGATATCCCGGGGAAGCAATTTCTTTCTGAACCTGTTTTTTATTCTAGGTTCCTTCATATGCATTGCTCCCATTATTTTGGTGATTATCGTTTCATTCACCGATGAGATGGAGATCTTAAAGAACGGCTATAGTTTTTTCCCCCAGGCCTTCTCTTTGAAAGCATACGAATACATTGCCGCGTCGGGGAAGACCATCTGGAGAGCTTATGGAGTATCTCTGTTTACCACGGTATTCGGTACGTTAATAAGCCTTCTAATCACCTGTATGTATGCATATCCTCTTGCCAGGAACGGATTTAAGTATAAAACCTTTTTCTCCTTTATCGCTTACTTCACGATGATCTTCGGCGGCGGTCTGATCCCCTGGTACATGGTGTATACGCATATTTTTAAGATCAAGGACAGTATTTTGATCATGATTTTCCCATACCTTCTGAATGCCTGGTTTGCGTTGATCATGAGGACCTTCTACAAAACAACCATTCACGAGTCCATCATTGAGTCGGCAAAAATAGACGGGGCAGGGGAATTCCGCATCTTTTTCACCATTGTACTGCCCTTATGCCGTGCCGGGTTGGCTACCATCGGCCTGTTCTGCACCCTGAACTACTGGAATGACTGGTACCTTCCGCTGATCTTTGTGAACGACCCCAAAAAGTATAATATCCAATATCTGATGTACCAGTACCTTTTAAGTATTCAGTTTTTATCAAGCTCCTCGTCGTTTTCACAATCCTCCCTGGCCTTCAGGGATCTGCCCAGTGAAAGCGCCCGTATGGCCGTAGCGGTATTGTCCATTGGCCCCATTATCTTCGCCTATCCCTTTTTCCAGAAGTATTTTGTCAAAGGCCTGACCATCGGGGCTGTCAAAGGTTGATTGCGGTGCTGTCCCTGAATGGGAACGCCCGTAACATAGAACAAAATTGTTTAAGGAGGGTTTCATTATGAAAAAGGTCACAAAAATTACTTGCGTGGCTGTTGCATTGATGCTGTCTGCTGCCATGCTGCTGACGGGATGTGTGGTTACACCTGTTACACCAACAACCCCGGACACACAAAACAACCCGGCTCCAAACCCACAGGCTTCAGGCGAGGCTGTTGAGCTGGTCTGGTACCTTGTTGGTCCCCAACAGGAGCCAGAGACCGACAAAATACTCGAAGCTGCCAACAACTATCTGAAGGACAAACTGAATGTAAAAGTGAACCTGACTGTTCTGGGCTATGGAGACCCATACAACAACAAGGTTAATCCCATGCTTGCAGCAGGCGACCGCATTGATATCTGCTTCACCGCCGGATGGGCCGCCGACATTAAGGCAAACTCCTCCGCCGGATATTTCAGGGAACTCGACAGCTATCTGGCCAAGTCCCCCACCATTACCAATATCGTAGGCCAGGCCTTTATGGATGGCATCAAGATCAATGGAAAAACTTATGCCGTTCCCTGCCGCAAAGAGCAGGTACATAATTGGGGATTTATCATTCAGAAGGCTCTTGCTGACAAGTACAATGTGAACCCACAGGACATCAAGACCATGGAAGACCTGGAACCTGTATTTGAAAGCATTAAGAAAAACGAACCCGATATCTATCCGCTGCTGGTGGTTGAAGGCGAAGCTCCGTTCAAGCTGCTGGACTGGGATCCGATGAGTGACGATTCCATCCCTGGCGCGCTGTATCCGGATAACAGAGACACCAAGATCATCAACCAATTCCTTGCACCCGAATCTGTAGCATTGTTCAAGAAAATGAAAGACTACATGCAAAAGGGATATATTCCCGCAGACGCAGCAACCATGCAGAACTTCAACGATCATCTGAAGACAGGAAAATACTTTGCCATCTGCCAGTCGATGAAGCCTGGAAAGGCCGCTGAAATGACAGCTTCCACCAGTGTTGAATGGCTGGATGTCAACATTACTTCACCGGTTATGGCTAACCGCGATGCTTCAGGCGGCGCTCTGCTGGCCATCCCGACCGCGGCAAAATACCCTGACCAGGCATTTAGCTTCATCGAAATGCTGTATACCGACAAATATCTGAATAACCTCTTTGTTTATGGTATTGAAAATGAACACTACAAGAAGGTTTCCGAAAATGTCGTCAGCCTTACCGACAATATCGGTTACAGGGCAGGCAATGGCTGGAGATTCGGGGATCAGTTCCTTAATTACCTGATGGACAACGAAGATCCGAAGAAATGGGAACAGTTTACCGCTTATAACAAACAGGGTTTCATTCTGGACAGTCTGGGCTTCTCCTTTGACAGAACCCCTGTGGATGCAGAGCATGCCGCTTGTAGGGCAGTAACGGAAACCTATTACAAGCAACTGTTTACCGGCTCCGTGGATGTAGATGCAACCATTAAGCAAATGGAAGCTGAATACAAAGCCGCCGGCGTAGATACCCTCATTGCAGAAATGCAAAGACAATACGACGAATGGCGCGCAGCAAAATAATTGAATCATTATGAATGTTATTTAAGAGAATAGCAAGAACTCTTTTTATATCCTGACCGGGTTTCCCCCGGTCTTTTTTTTTACATGGGGCGGGGCCCAGGTTCCAATGTAAATCTGGAATTTGCACCGGGTTCCATTGTAACTTGCAATGGGCCAGTCCGGGCTCTGCTACAACTGTAAGCCACATGGCAGGTGCTCGTTAAACCTTCTGTATGCCCATCCTTACAACCCATGTCATCCTGTTCTGTGGGTTCAATGTACAATGGATAATCATGAAACAAACATTTTTTTCAGACTATGTCCACTTTATTCCCCGGTGCATATGATGAATTATCTATTCATCATAGAGGGGGGATGGAATGTACAGCCTGACGCATACCTTTGAAAAAAAGACCATTATCGGCAGTGCCGTGGTCGTCATTTCTTATATCGCCAATTCACTGAATGCGGTTTTTGTCGTTTGGGCGGCATTCATGATCATTGATTATATTACGGGGATCCTGTGCGGACTGTTCAGGAATGGCGGGTTCAGCTATAAAAAAGCCGTGAGGGGTATTGTAAAGAAACTTCTGTTTCTGGTACTGATCCTGGTTACCATTCTGCTTGAGTTTCTCATCGATTATCTGACCACTGATGCAGGCGTTCAGTTACATGTGCAAGGCACGATAACAACGGCCATGTATATTTATCTGATCGGTACTGAAGGCCTGAGTATTATACAAAACCTGATCATCCTCGGTATTCCCGTCCCGTCTTTTATGATCAATCTTTTTGGTTTGATCAGGGACGACTCCGGCAACCTGGTCAAAAAGTGAGTGAACACATATCGCAGCGCTTTTCACACTCCAAAGCTTGCAGCCACGCTGCGATATGTTATAATGGAATCGTTTCCCCAGACAATGCGAACGGCACTGGGAGACATAAGATTCCGATTGGTCTGGAGCAAGAAATGCGAGAATATATCACGGAAAATGAAGCTGAAACCATTGAAGTGGGTAAGAAACTGGCAGGTCTTTTGAAATGCGGAGATATTCTTGCCATAACCGGGGATCTGGGCAGTGGAAAAACAGCCCTTGTAAAAGGAATAGCAAGAGGCCTGTCCATAGACGACTATATTACCAGCCCCACCTTTACTTTGGTTCACAGCTATCGCGGTTCATCGGTAACCCTGCACCACTTTGATGTTTACAGGGTATCGACAGAAGACGAGCTTTTTGACATAGGCTTTGAAGAGTATCTTGGCAGCGGCGATATTTGCGTCATTGAATGGGCGGATCTGATTCGTCCCTTGCTGCCCCCGCACACAAAATGGATTCATCTGGAGCGAACGCAAAACACCATGGATGAGCGGAAAATCAGTTTACAGGAGGCAGATATATGAATATTCTGGCCTTGGACACCTCCGGTAGTGCAGCCACCGCAGCTGTTTCCACCGACGGCTATATGACAGGAGAGCTGACCATACGCAATGGCAGAACCCATTCCCAGAAGGTAATTCCCATGGTTGAGTCCCTGCTGGCCATGCTGGATCTGAAGATGACTGATATCAACCTTTTAGCCGTAGCCAATGGTCCGGGTTCCTTTACCGGCCTGCGCATCGGCGTAGTCACGATGAAAGCATTTGCCTATGCGCTGAAGATCCCTTTAATCGAGGTTCCCACACTGATGGCTTTAGCCTGCACCCTTGGCGAAACCGACGGTATGGTATGCCCCATCATGGATGCCAGAAACCGGCAGGTATTTACCGGGATCTACCGGATTGACGGGGATACGGTGTCTGTTTGCCATCAGGATTGCGCAATCCCCATTGAACAGCTTGCTGAAATCGTTAAAAGCCTGAATACTCCTGTGCGCTTTGTCGGGGACGCGGTTCCACTTCATAAGGCATTTCTGATGGAACAGCAAATAGCCGCATCCTTTGCCCCGGATGAACTATTTACCCACCGGGCCGCATCTGTAGCCCGCCTGGCCATGTTTATGCACCGGCAGGGGTTGGAAGCCGACGCTTTTTCCGCCGTTCCAAATTATCTGCGAAAATCTCAGGCCGAAAGAATGAAAGGCAGCTTAAGCGGAGAAAAAACCGATGGATAAAGCCGAACATGACATAGAGATCCGACAAATGAAGCCCGAAGACATCGATGGCATTGCCTTGGTGGAGGCACACTCCTTTACGATCCCCTGGTCAAGACAAATGTTTGTGGATGAGCTGAACAATCCGCTGGCATTGTACTATGTTGCCACCTGTGGAGATAAGGTGATAGCCTATGCAGGCTTGTGGATAATTGCGGGCGAAGGGCATATCACGAACATTGCTGTGGAACCTTTCTGGCGCAGACAAAATATTGCAGCCCGCATGATGCACAAAATTCTGGAAGCTGCCGAAGAATACGAGCTGAGCGGGCTTACCCTTGAAGTTCGTGCAGGAAATCAACCGGCCATTTCCCTGTACCAAAAATTCGGTTTTAGAACAGAGGGCAGGAGGAAGGGCTATTACAGTGACGATCAGGAAGATGCCCTGATCATGTGGTTTCATCGCAATCTCCCTTCAAAAAAATAACATCCTTGTTACAGTAAAACATATACACCGGACATCATTATGGTTTTGTTACTACAGTGAATATATGGGTATTAAAAAATTGCCTGATATTTTTTCATGTTCAAAGTGATTCAACCCTGGAATAGAATTGAATTGTCAGGCGGCAGGCCGGGATTGTTTGAATCATAATGCCCCGGGATAACGCAAATACAGAATTCAGATCTGCTGCAAAGGTTTAGAGGTTTGTTTTTAGGAGGAGAAATGCATGAGTAAATACCAAAGCCTTCCTTCGGAAAAGCTGAGAAGGAGCTGTGATCCAAAGCTTTTTCAGTTCACAGACACCTCCCAGATCTCTCCATCCAGAGACGTTATAGGCCAGCAGCGAGCCATTGGAGCAATGGAATTTGGCCTTCATATTAAAATGGACGGTTATAACATTTATATGGCAGGTGAGTCTGGCGAGGGAAAAACCAGACAGGCCCTGGATATGGCCAGAAAGCATGCAAAAAATCGAAAGACTCCCGATGACTGGTGCTATGTGTATAATTTTGAAGATATAAACACCCCCAGGGCCATTCATCTTCCGGCTGGCAAAGGGAAAGTATTCAAGGAGGAGATGGACAATTTCGTAAAAATCCTTCAGCAGGAAATTTCCAAAGCCTTTGAGGGAGAAGATTACGAAGAAGAAAGAGAAAAGAAACTCAGCAGCTTTAAAGAGAAAAAGGAGGAGCTTGTTGAGATTATGGGCCAGGGTGCTCAGGAGCACGGGTTTAATTTGAAGATATCCACTTCCGGATTGTGCTTTGTTCCCCTCATCGACGGAGAACCTATCAGCGAAGAAGCATTCAAGGATCTGAGCGATGAAGAAAAGGCTGAAATCAGCATGCGCTCCGAGGCACTTCAGAAGGAAGCATACGGGATCATCCGTAAAATAAAGGAGCTGGAAAATGAAGCAGAAGAAGCGGTGAAGGAATGGGAAAACCAAATAGCGCTATTCGCCGTAGGAATACATATTGAAGATTTGAAGGAAAAATACAGGGATAATGCAGATATCACCAACTATCTGAAGAAGGTGGAGGAGGATATTCTGGAGAACCTGGATTATTTCCGGGGAGAAGAACCTGATGAAGAAGCCCCTGTCGCGATACCGATGATGCTGAAACGCTCCATCGAAAACCCGGCTGATCGGTACAAGGTGAATCTGCTTGTAGATAACAGCAGGCTTACCGGCGCGCCGGTCATTGTAGATTATAACCCTACCTATTACAACCTGCTGGGCAGGGTGGATTATGAAAATGAGTTTGGAACGATCACCTCGGATTATTCGATGATAAAGCCAGGCTTGTTTCATCAGGCCAATGGCGGCTATCTAATCCTGCAGGTGCTGGATGTGATAAACAATCCTCAGTCCTGGGAGGTTATCAAGCGCACGTTAAAAACCCGGCAAATCTCCATCGAGAATATCAAGGAGCAGATGGGTTTGGTGGCGGTTTCACCCATAAAGCCCGAACCTGTCCCGGTGGATGTGAAAGTTATTCTCATCGGCAGCCCGGTGATCTATCATGCTCTGTATGAATACGACCGTGATTTTGCAAAACTGTTCAAGATAAAGGCTGATTTTAATGAAGACATGGAATGGAATGATGAGAACATTCATAAATTGGCCGGGTTTATCAGCGCTTTCTGTAAGAAGGAAGGAATTCGCCATTTTGATCCAACCGGCGTGGCCGAGGTCATCCAGTACTGCTCGTGGCTGGTGCAGGATCAGGACAGGCTGACAACACGGTATAACGAGATCGTGAATGTTTTAGCCGAAGCAGCAGCATGGTGTGAAATTGACGGGGGCACGCTGGTAACGGGAGAACACGTGAAGAAGGCGATTCGGGAAAGACACTACCGTTCCAATAAACATGACGAAGACCTGTTGGAACTATTAAAGGACGGAACCATCATGATCGATACCGAAGGCATGGTGGTGGGTCAAATCAACGGCTTGTCGGTACTGGATGTGGGAGACTATGTTTTTGGAAAACCGTCCAGAATTACCGCCGCCACCTATATGGGCAAGAGCGGCATTGTGAACATTGAGCGGGAAGCCGACATGAGTGGTGTTTCCCATACCAAGGGCGTGATGATCCTGAGCGGCTATATCGGGCATAAATACGCCCAGGATATTCCCCTGTCGCTCACGGCCAGTCTGTGCTTTGAGCAGATGTACGGCGGAGTGGACGGCGACAGCGCTTCGAGCACCGAGTTGTACGCGATTCTGTCAAGCCTTTCAGGCCTGCCCATTCGTCAGGGAATTGCAGTGACAGGCTCGGTGAACCAATGGGGAGAAATTCAGCCCATCGGCGGCGCGACACAAAAAATAGAAGGCTTCTTCGAGCTGTGCCGGTATAGAGGCTTTACCGGAGATCAGGGCGTGATCATCCCGCACCAGAATGTGCGCAATTTAGTTTTGAATGAAGCGGTTACCGAGGCGGTAGCGGCGGGACAATTCCACATCTATGCCATCCGCAATGTTGATGAGGGCATTGAAATCCTTACAGGCGTAGAAGCGGGAAAGAAGCGGGAGGATGGTACCTATCCGGAGGGCACGGTGAACCACCTGGTGTATGGTACACTGAAGAAGTTTGCAGAAACTGTGGCGCAGTTGCATCGGTAGGAGCTTGCAAATACAGAAAAACGTAACCGGCCGGGGAAAAATCTCCGCCCGGTTTTTTACGGGTCGAGGCTCTGAATAGAGGCCTTAAGAGCAAAAAGAGGGTTCTATATACATAATTAAAGTTTAGCAATTTCAGAAGCAACATATATTATTTGAAGAATATTGAAATTAGTGAGTATTTACAATATAATATTGTCAAAAGATACCGATTCATATTTCTAAAGTACTTTTTAGAAGCTGTTGTCCAACATGCTTTATCGAAAGAATAAAAACAGAAAAGAGTAGTGTTAGGTAGACCTGAAAGG
Organism: uncultured Ruminiclostridium sp.; assembly: GCA_964450305.1. Classification (GTDB taxonomy): domain Bacteria; phylum Bacillota; class Clostridia; order DSM-8532; family DSM-8532; genus JAAYJG01. The sequence continues at coordinate 12,039 of CAYVFB010000005.1, read as the reverse complement.
AAAGAAGGATTTTTATGAGAAAGCTTGAAAAACTATTATCTTTGCTTCTTGTGATCGTGATGATGATTACATTAAACCTGCCCGCGGCCTCAGCGGAGGTTAAATATGTTTACTATGCAGACGAGGATGGAAATATCATCAAGGGGAGCCATGAAAGCGAGGCTGTGCAGCTCAACAAGGTGGGTCTGTATAATGGGATTTCCACGCAACGCTTCGACCCTGACCTTGGAGCTCCATTGGACAGGCAGACTGGGGTAACGATGCTTTTGCGCATGTTTGGGCAGGAGGATGAGGCACTTCTTCTGTCGGATGCGGATGCGAATGCGAAATTGACCAAGTTTACTGATGGCGGTACTGTGGCTGCCTGGGCCAAAAAGCAGGTTGCGTATGCGGTGGACAAGGGTTTCGTTAAAGGCATCGAGAATAAAGGTTCATTTTCTTTTCAACCTCAAGCACCTCTTGTGGGTAAAGCATATGCATCATTGATCCTTCAGCAGTTGGGTTATAATGGTGATTTTACTTATAATGAATCATTAACAAAGTTGGAAAAGGTAGGTGGATTGACCGCGGGACAAGCGGTATCATTTGATAAGGCGCTCATAAAAGATGACGTGGTTGGAATGACGTATCACTCACTGCAAGCGAAATATAAAGCTGATGGTAAATCAGTAATTAAGGCATTGTTAGATAGCGGTGATGTAAAGAAGGAGGAGCTTGATAAAGCTAAAATTACGTATGCATATGTCAAAGAGGTGGAAGCAATAAAAATTTATATGGCATTGGGTGAAAAGCTGCCGCAACTGCCTGGAACGGTAAAAGCCATGTTTGACAATGGTACAACCGCAGATGTAGCAGTGACCTGGAGCAATGATGACATTCAAGCTATCGATACGAAAAAGCCTGGTACATATACCATACATGGGTTGATGGCAAATACCTCCGTTCAGGCAGTCGCTGAGGTTACTGTACAGGGTGATTTCATTTCTGTCGATGATGTCGACATTTTAGTAAAGGTGGGAGGAAAGCCGGTATTACCCGGTACCGTTAAAGTAAACTGTTTAGACGGCGTAACCATTGAAATGCCTGTAACCTGGGATGCACATGATATCAGTACGAAGGAGCAGGGCCAGATTACTGTTTTTGGGACTATCAGCGACCTGACAATGAAAAGGGAACCGATACGGGTAGCTGCCACTATTACGTGTTATAAATTCTTATTCTATCAATACCCTAAAATACCATCGATGGATGATCAATTGGAATATGGAGTAGCCGTATTAAAATCATTACCGCTAACTTTGGAACCTGGGTCGTTAACTTATTGGGCGCATACACTGTCCGGTAAGGAGCTGGGAAATGAATACTACTACTACGATTTAATTAAAGAACTGAAATATTATAAAATTCCCCTTAACGGTCTAATAATCCAAAAGCTGCTCTATAAGACAGGGGCTCCAATTGAAATGACGGTATTACCCGGCGAAGAAATAAAACTGACCGATACAATAAAATTATCTGCGGAAGATGGTTTACAAAAGCAATTTGATGTTCTCTGGAAGGAGAATGTAGTAAACAGCATAGACACGAATGTGCCTGGAATATACTTTATACAAGGGTACATACAGGAGCTCGCAAGAAACATTGTTGCAAAGGTTACAATCCCCGCAAACGGATATGTGAAGGATCCCGGGACATTGGATATTGGTATCATCGAAGTGGAAAAAGGAGAAAAGCTAAAAACTGGGTCTGTGATTCAAGTGGTGAAAGTAAAAGCGGATGGAGAAACGGACGGGGAATATAGTATTTCATGGGAAGACGTGGATACCTCAAAGGTCGGAGAATTCAAGGTCCAAAAACCTGTCGCCGGGTATTACAGGCAGAAGGATTCCAAAGAAGCAGCCTATGCAGAGGCTACCATTCATGTGTTGAGAAAAATTAAAACTATCCAGGATGTGGAGATTAACGTTTTACAAAATGGAGATGCGTTATCAGAGCTTCCAAAGGAGGTTGGGGTAACGTATGATGATAATACAACAGGGAAGCTGCAGGTGACCTGGCCGGAGAAGGTGAACACAAAGGTCTCCGTAACGTTTAAAATAGAAGGCTCGATAAAAGGATATACAAAAAAAGCAGCTGCAACAGTGAATGTGAAAACTGAAACCATCGCCGATGATTCACCCGATACCCCACCACATATGGCCTTATCCGAAATGGTTTACAGTGTGGAGGCAATCGCTACAAATACCATTAAAATCAACATGAAATCCAACTATGAATTTGGAACGCTGGATGACAGTAAAATACATTTTATCGAAGCCGGCAATCCCAACAGTGCTGTTGCACTGACGGCAACAACCCAAAATGTTACTGCAAACGCGGCCACCTTTACCTTGAGCCAATCCCTGTCGGAGGACTGTAAACTTGACGGCAGTGATGCCGATACGACCCCCTCCGTGTTAAAGGTGCATTTTGATGCCGGAGCAATTATACTTTCAAGTGGAGCTATTTCGCAAGCACTGGCACCCGCCAATGCGCTTACCGTGGAGGATAAAATCGTACCCACGTTAAACAAAATATATGTGAAGGCCGACTCTGGCGAGGATCAAAACATTGTCGTGGTGGAATTCAACGAGCCGGTTACCATCGGAAACGGAGATCCTGGCTTCTCAATTACAGATAATATGGAAGGCGTTACTTTTGAGTATGGTACGGAGTATACGGTCAGCGAGGATGCGGGCAAAATAAATATTACCATGATCAATACAAACTTTACGGACCCCTTTGGAGTCACTGTTGAACTGACCAATGGACTACAGATTAGTGACCAGGCAGGAAACCATCCTTCTTCATTTGATCCGACTGGCATTCGGAATGCAGCCGACACAGCAGAAGGCAGTATTCTTGTTCAAAATATTAAATCTGTAGAATACGAACAAAGAGCTCCCGGTGACCTGGATGATTATGGCAGGATAGTTATCACGCTATCACAGACAATCAATTCATCTGAGCTCACAGAGGAAGATATTACTGTAGAATTTGACAATAGCAACGTTGCTATTCAAGACATCATTTTCGCTCAGGATCAATCCGATTTCATACTATCGGTTCTGAACGGAAAGCTTATACTAAACCTGACATCGGATGGATTGGATAAAATTGATAGTATAGATGAATTTGATAGTGGGAATCTCAGAATCAACATCGACCTCCAGTATAGGGATGTTGACCCGAGCTTTGATGTTACATCGCCGACAGAGACCAAATACTTATCCCATTCTGATATTCAGCCTTATACCCCGCCACAATTGACCGTATCCGAAATGGTTTACAGTGTGGAGGCAATCGCTACAAACACCATTAAAATCAACATGAAATCCAACTATGAATTTGGAACGCTGGATGACAGTAAAATACATTTTATCGAAGCCGGCAATCCCAACAGTGCTGTTGCACTGACGGCAACAACCCAAAATGTTACTGCAAACGCGGCCACCTTTACCTTGAGCCAATCCCTGTCGGAGGACTGTAAACTTGACGGCAGTGATGCCGATACGACCCCCTCCGTGTTAAAGGTGCATTTTGATGCCGGAGCAATTATACTTTCAAGTGGAGCTATTTCGCAAGCACTGGCACCCGCCAATGCGCTTACCGTGGAGGATAAAATCGTACCCACGTTAAACAAAATATATGTGAAGGCCGACTCTGGCGAGGATCAAAACATTGTCGTGGTGGAATTCAACGAGCCGGTTACCATCGGAAACGGAGATCCTGGCTTCTCAATTACAGATAATATGGAAGGCGTTACTTTTGAGTATGGTACGGAGTATACGGTCAGCGAGGATGCGGGCAAAATAAATATTACCATGATCAATACAAACTTTACGGACCCCTTTGGAGTCACTGTTGAACTGACCAATGGACTACAGATTAGTGACCAGGCAGGAAACCATCCTTCTTCATTTGATCCGACTGGCATTCGGAATGCAGCCGACACAGCAGAAGGCAGTATTCTTGTTCAAAATATTAAATCTGTAGAATACGAACAAAGAGCTCCCGGTGACCTGGATGATTATGGCAGGATAGTTATCACGCTATCACAGACAATCAATTCATCTGAGCTCACAGAGGAAGATATTACTGTAGAATTTGACAATAGCAACGTTGCTATTCAAGACATCATTTTCGCTCAGGATCAATCCGATTTCATACTATCGGTTCTGAACGGAAGGCTTATACTAAACCTGACATCAGATGGATTGGATAAAATTGATAGTATAGATGAATTTAATAGTGGGAATCTCAGAATCACCATCGACCACCAGTATAGGGATGTTGACCCGAGCTTTGATGTTACATCGCCGACAGAGACCCAATACTTATTCCATTCGATGATTGCCGGAGCAGATTAGTATGTGACATAACGCAGCCGGGCGAAGAAATACCTTCGCCCGGTTGTCTACTTTATTAAAAAAAATACTTGCAACAGTGAAAATAATGTAGTATAATTGTGAACGTTGTGACATGGCATACGATGAAGTTGGAGATGGCCGGGCTGCGACCCGGGGAACTTCAATGGAGAATGTCCGATTCAGAGAAACCGGGCGACAAGTCACTGTACATCCTATATGTCCGTATATAGTGTTATATGCGTGAAGTATGTTTGTTACAGAGCCCAGGTTTGCAAACAGCAATGTTTGTTAGTCCTGGGTTTTTCATATGAACACTCGCGATACACCCGGCTGAGTGTACAGAAAAAACTTGTTGCGTCATTACAAAATGTGCCTGAAGGCATAAACAATGAAGTGCTTTCCAATCATCGAGTTGCATGGAAAGCATGCGTGAGGAGGCTTAATATGGCGAACAAACAAAAAATCCGTATTCGTTTAAAGGCTTTTGACCATCAGGTTCTCGATCAATCCGCAGAGAAAATTGTGGAAACCGCAAAAAGAACCGGTGCCAAAGTTTCGGGTCCGGTACCGCTGCCCACCAGAAAGGAAATCGTCACCATTCTGCGCGCACCCCATAAGTACAAGGATGCACGTGAGCAGTTTGAAATGAGAACCCACAAGCGACTGATTGATATTCTGGTTCCAACACCGAAAACGGTTGACGCTCTGATGAGAATGGATCTTCCAGCCGGCGTGGACATCGAAATCAAGCTGTAAAACAAACAATATTGTTATGTTCGGCACAGCCGAACCTATGACAGGAGGGAAAACAAAAAATGCAAAAATGCATGCTTGGAACAAAAATTGGGATGACACAACTTTTTACCGATGAAGGCATCGCAGTTCCTGTAACGGTGATTCAGGCCGGCCCGGTATCGGTTGTGCAAAAGAAAACAAAAGATTCTGACGGCTACGATGCCATCAGGGTTGGTTATGTGGATGTCAAGGAAAAGAGGCTCAACAAGCCCGATAAGGGTCAGTTTTCAAAAGCCGGGGTCTCCACGAAAAAGATCCTGAGGGAATTTCGGCTTGACAGCATTGACGCTTACGAGGTTGGAGCGGAAATCAAGGTTCAGGATATGTTTCAGGAAGGCGACAAGGTTGATGTAACCGGCATTTCCAAAGGAAAGGGCTTCCAGGGCACTGTGAAAAGGTATGGAACGGCTCGCGGTGCTATGGCACATGGTTCAGGTTACCACAGAGGTGTTGGTTCCATGGGTCCGAACTCCAGCCCAAGCCGCGTATTCAAAGGTAAGAGGCTCCCAGGTCAAATGGGAAGAGATAAGGTAACCGTTCAAAACCTGGCAGTTGTCCGCGTCGATTCCGAAAGAGGCTTGCTGCTTGTTCGGGGTGCAATTCCCGGTCCAAAGGGCGGTCTGATTGTCATTAAGGATACTGTGAAGGTATAAAGCACTTACTTTATGGAAGGAGGGCCTGAAATGCCAAAAGTGGATGTCTATAATATGAAAGGTGAAGTCGTTGGGCAAATGGATCTCAGCGATGATATATTCGGCGTAAAAGTGAATGAAATCGCCATGCATACCGCCGTGGTCAATCAACTGGCAAACAAACGCCAGGGAACCCAGTCCACAAAGAACACCAGGGAAGTCAGAGGCGGCGGTAAAAAGCCCTGGAGACAAAAAGGCACCGGTCGTGCCCGTCAGGGAAGCATTCGCAATGTTCAATGGAAGGGCGGCGGGGTTGCGTTCGCGCCCAAGCCGAGAAGCTACAGCTATACCATCCCCAAGAAGCTGAAGCGTTTAGCACTGAAAAGTGCACTGTCCAGCAAGGTTCTGGAGAACAATATCATTGTTCTGGACGATCTGACACTGGCCGGCATCAAAACCAAGGAATTCGTAAAGGTTTTGAGCAATCTGAAGGTAGATTCCTCAGTATTGGTCGTGCTCCCGGCAGTGGATGAAAAGGTTGTCAAGTCCGCAAGAAACGTTCCCGAGGTGAAAACAGCCTGGGTGAACACCATCAATACCTACGACATTTTGAAATATCAGAAGTTTATCATCACCAAAGATGCAATCGCCAGGGTTGAGGAGGTGTATGCATAATGCGTTTGGCAGAAGATATCATCATCCGTCCGTACGTCACGGAAAAAAGCAATGACGATATGGCACAGGGGAAATACACCTTTATTGTGGATCATCGCGCCACAAAAACGGCCATCCGCAACGCTGTTGAAAAGCTTTTCAACGTAAAGGTTGTTGATGTGAACACCGTGAACTACGATGGCAAGGAAAAGAGAATGGGCGTGCACCTGGGCAAAACAGCGAAATGGAAAAAAGCTGTCGTTAAGATTGATACCAACCCGCAGGCTGTTTCTTATTTTGATAAGAGCGGCAAAAAGGTCACCACCAACAAGAAGTACAAAAATGAGATTTCGGAATTTGGTGGAATGCAATAATCGTTCATTTCGTTATTAAACGAAATGAACACGTATATTTTGCCGGCGGTAAAATATACAACGTTCTTTTTGCTGTATCAGTAAAAATGAACACGTTTGTTTCGTTTTAACGAATCCAACAAGTTCTTATGCTGCACCAGCAAAACTGAGCAAGTACATTTTGCTTTATAGCACTTGTGCAAAGCACTGAAAACGGGTTATCCGGTTGAATAGGCTTAGCAGTCGGCCTGCTAACGGAATAACCATTTAAAGTAAAGGAGTGAATGTCATGCCATTAAAAAAATACAGACCAACTTCTCCTGCAAGAAGACAGATGACTGTGTCCACCTTTGAAGAAATTACAAGGACAGAGCCCGAGAAATCCTTGCTGGCTCCGTTGAAAAGGTCAGGCGGGAGAAACTCATACGGTAAGATTACCGTCAGGTTCCGCGGGGGCGGAGCAAAACAGCAATACAGAATCATTGACTTCAAGCGCGATAAGGACGATGTTCCTGCCAGGGTCGCCTCCATCGAATATGATCCGAACCGTTCGGCAAACATTGCGCTGCTGAATTACGCAGACGGCGAAAAACGTTATATCCTGGCACCCGTAGGTTTAAAGGTTGGAGATACCGTTGTATCCGGTGCAAAGGCAGATATCCGCACAGGAAATGCTCTTCCTCTTTCCAATATCCCGGTCGGTTCCACCATTCACAATATCGAGCTGAAACCGGGCAAAGGCGGCCAAATGGTTCGCTCTGCCGGCAATATGGCCCAGCTGATGGCCCGCGAAGGGAAATATGCCCAGGTCAGGCTTCCATCGGGCGAAGTCCGTATGGTCAGCGTAAACTGCAAGGCAACCATCGGTCAGGTCGGAAATGTGGAGTATGAGAACATCTCCATCGGCAAGGCCGGAAGAAAACGCTGGATGGGTCGCAAGCCCCATAACCGTGGTGTCGTGATGAACCCGAATGACCATCCTCACGGCGGCGGAGAAGGTAAGTCTCCCATTGGTATGCCGGGCCCTGTTACACCTTGGGGTAAACCAACACTTGGTTACAAGACAAGGAAGAAGAGTAAGCAGAGCAGCAAATTCATCGTCAAGAGACGTAATCAGAAGTAAAATGCCGGGAGGAGGTTTGTTCTGTGGGTAGATCATTAAAAAAAGGACCTTTTGTTTCTGAAAGGTTATTGCAAAAAATTGAAGAAATGAATGAAAAGGGCGAGAAGAAAGTGCTGAAAACCTGGTCAAGGGCTTCCACCATATTCCCCCAAATGGTTGGGCACACCATCGCCGTTCATGACGGTAAAAAGCATGTTCCTGTGTATTTGTCAGAGGACATGGTTGGCCATAAGCTTGGTGAGTTCGCTCCCACCCGTACCTATAGAGGACACGGCAAAGGCGAAAAAAGCAGCAAGCTGAAGAAGTAATCAGCTTTGCCATCAAACCAGCCGATAGCCAAAGCAAGCTTATACATTTTCAAGCACAGGCAAAGTTGAAATGCATCATAAGGGAAATTGCAGGAAAAGGCTGCGGAACATCAGGTTCCGGATGCTAACAACCTGGAAGGAGGAATAGACGTGGGCAAAAAGGTTATGTCCAAGGACGAACTTCTGGAGAAGAAGGATGAGCTGCTGGCAGCGTATGCGAAAGAGCAAAGATCATCCAAAAAGCTCCCGATTCTAACCAAAAAGGAAAAAAAGGTTCTTGGGATTGGTAAAGATGAGGGCCGGGCCATATTGAAGCATGCCAGGGTACCATCCAGAAAAGCCAAGTTGGTGATAGACCTGATTCGGAACAAGGGAATTGACGAGGCTTACGCAATCTTGAAATATACGCCGAGAAACGCGGCGGATATTCTGGAAAAGATGCTGAAATCTGCGGAAGCAAACGCAGTGAACAATAACGGATTGGATCGCAACAGCCTGTATGTGGCCGAAGCATACGCCACACAGGGGCCGACGCTGAAAAGGATCTCACCAAGGGCGCAGGGGCGTGCGTTCAGAATTAACAAAAGAACAAGCCATCTGACTTTGGTATTAAGGGAAAAGGCGTAAAGAGGAGGTTTTCGAATGGGCCAGAAAGTGAATCCGCACGGACTGAGGGTCGGGATCATTAAGGATTGGGACACTAAATGGTATGCGGGGAGCAAAGATTACGGCGCTCTTTTGGTTGAAGACTTCAAGATCAGAAAGTATATCAAGACGAAACTGTATATTGCCGGCATCGCCAGAATGGAAATTGAACGTGCCGCCAATAAGATCAAGTTGAATCTTCATACCGCGAAACCTGGTCTTGTCATCGGCAAGGGTGGTCAGGGCATTGACCAGCTCCGCAAGGAAATTGAACAATTAACCGGGAAAAGCGTTTTGGTAAACATCACCGAAATCAAGTCTGCCGAAACCAATGCCCAATTGGTGGCGGAAAATATCGCAGGACAGCTGGAAAGAAGAATTTCCTTCCGTCGCGCGATGAAACAGGCCATGACAAGGGCCATGAAATTTAACGCAAGAGGGATCAAAACATCTGTTTCAGGTCGTGTAGGCGGCGCTGAAATTGCCAGAACCGAGCACTACCATGAAGGAACCATTCCCCTTCAGACGCTGCGTGCCGACATCGATTACGGTTTTGCAGAAGCCAACACTACCTATGGTAAGCTTGGTGTCAAGGTTTGGATATACAAGGGTGAAGTACTTCCCGTTAAGAAAGACAAAAAGGAAGGGGGAGACAAATAATGTTAATGCCCAAAAGAGTCAAGTTCAGACGCGTGCAACGCGGCAGAATGAAGGGTAAGGCAACGCGCGGCAACGTGGTATCCAACGGCGAATTCGGTCTGCAGGCTACAGAGCCGGGCTGGATAACCTCCAATCAAATCGAAGCAGCCCGTATTGCAATGACTCGTTTCATTAAAAGAGGCGGCAAGGTCTGGATTAAAATATTCCCCGATAAGCCCATTTCTCAAAAGCCAGCCGAAACCCGTATGGGTAGTGGTAAAGGCGCACCGGAATACTGGGTGGCTGTTGTCAAGCCCGGACGTGTTATGTTTGAGATGGCTGGCATCGACGAAGAGACAGCAAGGGAAGCATTACGTTTGGCTGCTCACAAATTGCCAATCAAGTGCAAGATAATAGCACGGGAAGAGGTAGGTGGAGCAAATGAAGACGAATGAACTGAGAGAAAAGAACATGGCTGAACTGACACAGGAATTACAGGAACTGAAGAGCGAATTGTTCAAACTGCGTTTCCAGCATGCAACCAACCAGCTGGATAATCCGATAAAACTGAAGAACGTGAAAAAAGACATTGCCCGTGTAAAGACCGTCATACGGGAAATCGAACTCGGGATAAAGCGGTAGGAAGCGGAAGGAGGTTTAATCGGTATGGATGAGAGAAATTTGAGAAAAACCCGTGTTGGCAAAGTCATCAGTGACAAGATGGATAAAACCATTGTTGTGGCTGTAGTCGATAATGTTAAACACCCGTTATACAAGAAAATTGTAAAAAGAACCTATAAGCTGAAGGCTCATGATGAAGAAAACACCTGCCAGATTGGCGATAAGGTTCGTGTGATGGAGACCAGGCCGCTGTCCAAAGATAAAAGATGGCGTTTGGTTGAAATCGTTGAGAAGGCGAAATAATCTTTATGAATATGGCACGCGCTACGAGAGCTGATGCTTTGTTGGGCAAGGACAGAAAACATAGGCAGAGCTCTCAATTAAGGATTGAAGGAGGTGCCGGAAAATGATTCAAATGCAGACATTGCTGAAATCCGCAGACAACACTGGTGCAAAGGAACTGTTTTGTATCAAGGTACTGGGCGGATCGAAAAGAAAATATGCCAATATTGGCGATGTCATCGTATGTTCGGTCAAACATGCAACACCCGGCGGTGTGGTTAAGAAGGGCGAGGTTGTGAAGGCTGTTATCGTCCGCTCGGTAAAAGGTTTGCGCCGGGCAGATGGATCCTACATCCGCTTTGATGAAAACGCGGCTGTTATAATCAAGGATGACGGAAATCCGAAAGGAACCCGTATCTTTGGGCCTGTTGCAAGAGAATTAAGAGAAAAAGATTATATGAAAATCATATCTCTCGCACCGGAAGTACTGTAGAGAGGAGGCACTTGAATGAAGAACAGGGTTCACGTTAAAAAAGGTGATAACGTAATCATACTCAGTGGAAAAGACAGAGGTAAAAAAGGCAAGGTTCTCAACGTGCAGCCATCCAAGCATATGGTTCTGGTAGAGGGAGTGAACATGTCCACTAAGCATGTGAAACCAAGAAGCCAGTATCAGCAGGGTGGGCTTGTACATCAGGAAGCCGCAATCAATGCCGATAAGGTTATGCTGGTGTGCGGCAAGTGCGGAAAGCCGACAAAGGTTGGGAACAAATTCCTGGAGAACGGTTCGAAAGCAAGAGTTTGCAAGAAATGCGATGAAGTCATTGACATAATCAAACAGCCCAGGAAAAAGACTGAAGGGGGGTTAACCGAAAATGCCAAGAATGACAGATAAATACAATCAGGATGTTGCTCCGGCATTAAAGGAAAAGTTTAAGTACACCACCCCAATGCAAACACCAAAGCTTGTAAAGGTTGTTTTGAACATGGGTGTTGGTGATGTGAAGGAAAATGCCAAGGCTTTGGAAGCAGCAGTTAGCGACCTGGCAAAGATCTCCGGCCAAAAACCGGTGGTTACAAAGGCAAAGAAATCCGTTGCCAATTTCAAGGTCCGTGAAGGCATGAACATTGGCTGCAAGGTCACCCTGCGCGGTGACAGGATGTATGAGTTCGTAGATAAGCTGTTTAACATAGCGCTGCCGAGGGTGCGTGACTTCAGGGGAATCAATGCGAATTCCTTTGACGGACGGGGCAACTTCTCCATGGGCGTAAAGGAACAGTTGATATTCCCTGAAATCGATATCGACAAAGTGGAAAAGGTGCGCGGAATGGACATCACATTTGTTACCACCGCCAAAACCGACGAAGAAGCGAAAGAACTGCTGGCACTCCTTGGATTGCCGTTCAGCCGCTAAGGGAGGTATTAAGCTTGGCTAAAAAATCTATGATCCATAAACAACAACTCGAGCCGAAGTTTTCAACCCGTTACTACAACCGGTGTAAAATCTGCGGAAGACCTCATGCGTATATGAGGAAATTCGGAATCTGCCGCTTGTGTTTCAGGGACTTGGCTTATAA
>CAYVFB010000004.1:9053-77305 GCA_964450305.1 uncultured Ruminiclostridium sp. | reverse complement strand
GAAAAACGTGTGGTGGCGGGTACCAATTACCTTAATCAGGCGGCGGGCATTGAATATCGGGTCGCACTTATGGAGTGTTCCAGTGGGTACACTCCCGGAGTGCTGGATTTTGCTTGCAAAATCCTCTTCTCCCGCCTCGATATAACGGCTGGTCGCAGGCTAAAGCCTGGCTGGTCACAAGCTAAAGCTTGTTGCTCGCCCAAGCGTCCTGGCTGCTCGCCCATGCAATCGGAGCCGGCTCGGCTCTGCCGAACGGTCTCCCCGGGCTGGTCGTTCCGCTCCGCTGCACTGCTCGCCCATGCAATCGGAGCCGGCTCGGCTCTGCCGAACGGTCTCCCCGAGTGTGTTGCGATTGCAAGCAATCGCTTCCGTTGTTTTAATCTTCGAGTGGATACAGTAACATCATCACTGTTAAATTTGATGCTTACTCTTCGCCCCTCTTCACTGCTATACGATTGGCAAGGAACATCACAACAAATGCAAAAACCATCGTCACAAGGCTGTAAATCCAGACATTGCTCACAAACGCCTGCAAAACCCGCATCCATGCGCCTGCAACCAGGGTAATTCCCGCCATGATCAAAAATGATTTCGCTGTATCTTTAAGCCCCAGCTCCTTCACAAGAACCACGAAGGTTGCTATGCAGGGGAAGTAAATGATGAGAGCGGTTGCCCCTGTTACCATTTGCGAGCCATTGAGGGCAAGGGGTTCAAGAAGTGCAACCGCAGCATCTTTACGGATGATTCCGATGATAAAGGAAGCCACCGCCTCGCTGGGCAGACCGAATATCCCGGTGATGACCGGTCTGGCCAGGTTACCGAGGAAATCCATCACGCCCAGAAGCGTTAAAATATTGACAAACAGAATACCGCCTAAAACATAGGGAAAGGCATCGGTGAGAAAGGCTACCAGCCGGGTACCCAGATTGCGCAGCAGGATCTTTATCCCGGGAAGGCGGTACGGTGGCACCTCCATGATCAGGGTGTCTGTAGTGCCTTTTATGGTTAATCGCAAGACAGACCCCAATATCATCCATAATGCTGCAATCGTTATCAGAATAGCTGCAACAGCCCCCATCCCATATGAGGCGGTCAGAGAAAAAATGATCGCCGACTGGGCTAGGCAGGGAATGGTGATTGCGGTGAGGGTGGCGGTGATGAAGCGCTGACGGCGCGATTCAAGGTTTCTAACCGCCATGATGCCCGGTACATTGCAGCCGAGGGCAAGCATCATGGGAATGATCGAAAAACCATGCAGACCTACCCTGTGCATGAACCGATCAAACAATACGGCTACTCGTGGTAAATACCCCAAATCCTCCAGAAAACCGAGGACAATATAAAAGATCAGAATATAGGGAAAAACCAGTCCTAACTCCATGAAGACGCCGGTAGTGAGCACACCCATGGCTGCCTCGTAATCAATTTTTTCCCCTGAAATGTCACCCAGCAGAATTTGGTGAATAACACCCTGCCCCCCAAGAAGACGGCTTAAAAAAAGGATTACCGGTGTATAAAGCCATTCAAACAGTTTTTCCATCAAGCCAATCAGAAATTCTCCCGCTACGATGATCACCTGTAACAATGCTGCCAGTATGATCAGGGCAATGGGAGCTCCGGTCAGCGGATGAACGCTGAGATCCTGCAAACGCTCAAGAAAGGTATGATGGCGGTGCTCTAGGTTTTGGACCGCCGTGACAATTTCACCGATTGTCTGCCATCTGTTGTCAAATTTTCTTTCTTTGACGGCCTCATGTGGATAATTGATAATTTGCCGGATCAGCGTATCGATCCCCGCACCAGTAACCCCTGTTGTGGTAATCACGGGTATGCCCAGCAATTCTGAAAGCTTTGGCACATCAATGGAAATCCCCTTGTGCAGGGTATCATCCCACATGTTCAGAACAACAATCACCGGCTTTCCAAACTCAAGCAGCTGTAGTGTCAGGTTTAAATTCCTTTCCAGGTTGGTCGCATCCACAATGTTCAAGTACATGTCACCTTCGGGCAACAACCGGCAAGCTATCTGCTCGGCTTCACACTCAGGATCAAGACGGTATGTGCCGGGAACATCAATCACCTCAATCTTTTCGGGAATACGTGCCTGACAGCCACCGCACCCCCCTGCAGAACAAGATGTGCACGCACCGCCTGACTTTAAAACCGTCAATGTTCCGGTGGTATAGGATACTGTGGTTCCCGGATAATTCGAGGTCCTGACATTAACCCCGGTCAGTTGGGTAAAAATAGCGCTTTTCCCGACGTTCGGGTTGCCGATAAGCATTACCTTCATATCAAGCTCCTTTTTCCGCTTATAAAGTCGTTGAAACAGGCACAACAAAAAAAAGGCAAATAACACTACGCCTGAAATGTTTCATGCTCTTAAGCGGATAATGGTTGAGTTACGCGGAATGGATAAAGATTTTTCCGGCAATTTCGCAGCCGAGGGCAATCTGTGTAGCCCCCACTTCAACAATCACCGGACCGCTGTTCATCACAGCACTTTTTTTGACGACGGATACACCCTCCCGCAGTCCCATCGATTCAAGTTTATTTTGAACACCATTGCCTCCGGAAATCAGCCGGATGGTCCCTCTTTCACCAATTTTCATTTCCCTCAATGTCATGCCTGATGCCCCTTTTATGCCCACCATTGGGCGCAATTTTTTTGTTTTGGCTGTTTTAATCTAGTTCCATTATAAGCTTTTTGATAATGATTGTCAATATCGATTTATTTGATAAGGGGTTACCCCTGTGAAACCTGCCTGGGAGACCGTTCGGAAAAGCATATTTATTCATAAAACACTACTTTTCATGGCTGGAAACCCGCATAGTTCCTATCATTATTACATGTTTATGCGTGTTTCTAAAGAAAAACAGACTTTCCGAGCCGGCTCCCAGGTTTCGTGTCGTTTGGCGATGTCTGGGTCGTGGGGAACTGTTCACCCCCCTTAATCAATTCATAAGTTGCTACAGGATATTTGTTACATCCTGAGCGCAGCGAAGGATCTTTTAGGAGTAATGTGAGATCCTTTACTTCGTTCAGGATGACAGGCTGCGCCTGTTTACCTGTGAACAGTAACAATTACGGATATTGGAAGGCTTGCAGTTTTTCAAACTTCTTGAGGAATGCAAAACAAGCGTGTATAATAGGTTTAGCCCCAAGGCCGTTTTACAAAGGTCTGGGGAAACCAACCTGCATAAAGCTGATACCTGCCGGGTTTTAGCGGCTGGTGCAGGACTTTGCGCAGTAATATGAATTAATATACGGGGTCTGCAAATGCATCTTTTTATTATTAATCCTGTTGCCGGGAAGGGAAACACGCTGAAGATCCTGCCCGAAATTGAAGCGTTAATGGAAAAACACGGTCTTAATTATAGGGTGGAAATTACCGAGGCTCCCGGACACGCCTCGGACATTGCAAGGGAATACATAAAAGAAAACGAAGATTTGCGCATCTATGCAGTCGGAGGAGATGGCACGCTCAACGAGGTTCTGCAGGGTGTGGTGGGCAGCAAGGCATCCCTTGGCATCATTCCCGCGGGTACCGGCAACGATTTTATTAAAAGCTTCTGCGCCATCCGGGATCCTGTAAAGCTGCTTCCGTTTCTGGTGCATGCGGATCCGGTTCCTGTAGACGTTTGCAAAATGAACGACCGTTACTTTCTGAATATTGCCTCGGCCGGCTTTGATGCTGACGTGGTCGCCAGCACCCAACACCTGAAGCGCCTTCCGCTGATGAAGGGAAAAATCGCCTATATTGGCGGTATCCTTTTAACATTGATCCGAAAGAAAAACATTCAGGCAACCTTTGTACTGGACGATGAAACCATTGAAATGAAAAGCCTTCTTTTGGCCGCCTTTGCGAACGGACGTTTTTACGGCGGAGGCATGTCACCGGTTCCCGGCGCAAAGCCCGATGACGGCTTTTTGGATGTTTGCCTTATTCAGGGAATGAACCGGTTAAAAATTTTGATGTTTTTTCCCCGGCTGATCAAAGGATCGCACACGAAGATGAGGGAGGTAACCTTAAAGCGATGCCGCAGCCTCACAATGGAAAGCCCGTGCCCGGTTCATGTCAACGCCGACGGAGAGTTGTCCCGGTCCACCACGGTACAGATACAACTCATCCCCAAGGGGATTCAATTCATAAAGCCACTATAGCAGCATATATATGCGAAACACTGTTGTTGTAACAGTGTTTTGGCTTTTGTCCGGAATAGGGTGCTCCCATCTGTTCAGATGGAGGGAGTACGTTGTAACATTTGATCTTAGCGCAAATATAACAAGCCGAAGGAGAAGTTTCTATGTTATTTGAAACAACGATTTGCTCTCTGAAAGATAATAAAACCTGTGCCGTTACCTTTACCACCGACGATGCACTGTATCGTTCCTGTGTATTCTATCAGGCAAGGTTTAAAGAATATGGGCTTAGAGGAACTGCCATGTTACCCACTGATTTTATCTGCCCGTCTGCAAACAAGGATATCACCGAAAGCAATGGGTTCGCCAACTGGGAGCAATGGAAGGCCTTTATTGACGAGGGTTGCTTCGATGTAGCCAACCATACGAAAAGTCATCCCTTTCTGGATAAAATGTCAGCGGAGCAGCTGGAAGACGAGGTAAATGGCGCACAAGAGGTTATAAGGGCAAGGTTCCCCGGGCAAAAGGTGATTTGCATGGCAAACCCCTATGTTGTAACCAATGATGCCATTGACGCTGTTATCCGGCAGCGACATTTTTCAGCCAGAAACGGCGGCGAGGGTTTCAATTCGTTAGACCCCACCGAATGGGAATGGTATCGTTTAGACTTTCAAACCGCGCTGCACCACTCTACTTCGGAAATCATAAATCCCTGGATTGATCAGGCCATTGAAAAAAAGGCTTGGCTCATTGAAATGTGGCACGGTGTAGACGGTCAGTGGTGGGAACCCCCGGCCTCGCAGGAATGCGACAAGCATCTGGCTTATCTGTCGGGTAAGCTCGATACCGTGTGGAACGGAACTATGGAAGAGGTTACCCTGTATTTACGAGAAAAGCAGCATGCGACCGTAATAACCGAAATCTCGAAAGAATCCGAAGTACAGGTCTTGTTACAAACCGACCTGGATGATGCTCTGTTTGATTACCCGCTAACGCTTAAAACCGAGGTTCCTTCAGACTGGAACAGGGCCAGCCTGATAAAGGGCAATCAGGAACAGGCCCTTATCGTAAGGGAAAATGGAGGCCATAAAGTGGTATATTACGATGTGGTGCCCAATAACGGCTCAGTTATACTTAGAAAGTTGTGATCTGTTTTTTCCGTCTTCACACAAATAAAATGTATCTCGAATGAATGCGACAGATATTGCTTAATATCGGACCAGGAGACCGTTCGGAAAAGCATATTCATTCATAAAGCACTACTTTTCATGGCTTGAAACCCACATAATCCCGTACATTCTTACATGTTTATGCGTGTTTGTGAAGAATAAACTAACCTTCCGAGCCGGCTCCTAGAATGAGCTTGCATCAATGATCGCGTGAACCAATTTCCGTACACACTCTTCAAGGGAATGCTTCTCGGTATCCAAAACAAGCTCCGGGGTTTCCGGTTCTTCATACACCGCAGATATCCCTGTAAACTCTTTGATTTCACCCTTGATTGCTTTTTTGTACAGTCCTTTCGGATCTCTTTGGGCACAGGCTTCCACACCGGCTTTTACATAAACCTCCATAAAGCCTGATTTGGCTTTTTCTCTGGCAACCTGCCGCATGGATTTCATCGGGGATATGAAGCAAGCCAGCACAATCACCCCAGCATCCTGAAACAGGGCGCAAACCTCGGCGGTGCGCCGGATGTTTTCCATCCGATCCGCTTCGGAAAAACCCAGGTCGCTGTTCAGGCCAAAACGGACATTGTCCCCGTCCAGCCGGTATACTGCCCTGCCCATGCCACACAGCACCCTTTCTGCTTCAACGGCAATTGTGGATTTGCCCGAAGCGGATAAACCCGTCAGCCAAACCACCAATCCCCTCTGGCCTAATAATTTTTCCCTGTCTTCCCGCGTCACGGTACCTGCGTGAAAGGTAATATGATGATCCGACATCTGGTTTGTCCCCTTCTTTTGAAAATGGTGTTCCTGTTTTTCTGTATTTCAGCTGCTTACATCCAGTCATTAAACGCAAAAGGACTGGGTAGTAAATCTACTGCCTTGCCTGGTTACAGCATATTCATTGGCATAATACAAATAAAATCCCCCTCCCCATTTTATCGAAAAACAGGGAGAGGGGCAAGAGGGGCTGGTCACAAGCTAAAGCTTGTTGCTCGCCCATGCATCCTGGCTGGTCACAAGCTAAAGCTTGTTGCTCGCCCATGCATCCTGGCTGTGTACCTGTTTTAAATTAAAGGCCGCCTTCAACGGGAGTTTTCCGGTTAACCGGATGCTCCTGGCATCAGGCTGGGAGCCTCCCGCATAAACCTCAAAAGCACCGGGTTCGTAAATCCTCTGCCCTTCATCATTCACCACTGTTAGCTGCTCTGGCAGAATGTCAAAGGAAATCTCAGCCGATTGGCCGGGTGCCAGACTGATGCGTTTCATGCCCGAAAGCTGCCATACCGGAACGGCGAAGCCAGCTTCGACGTCTTTCACATACAACTGTGAAATTTCATCCCCGGCAAGCTTTCCTGTATTGGTAACCGTAACGGTTGCCGTAAGCCCTTCCCCGGACGATACTTCAGATTTTGACAGCACCAGATTCGAATATTCAAACCGCGTATAACTCAGCCCAAACCCGAAAGGATACAGTGCTTCATTGTTCATATAACGGTAGGTTCGATTTTTCATCGCATAATCGGTAAACTCCGGCAGTTCTTCCACTGTGCGGTAGAACGTGACTGGTAACCTTCCTGATGGATTGGTTTCACCGAACAATACCGAAGCAACTGCTCTTCCGCCCAAAGCACCCGGATACCAGGCATTTACAATTGCGGGGAGGTTTTGGTCTGCCCGGTTCACCGCAAGGGCACTTCCTGTCATCAATACAAGTATAACTGGCTTGCCGGTGGCAGCTACAGCCTCAATCAGCTCCTGCTGCTGGCCAGGCAGGTTCAGGTCATGTTTATCACCGGATCCAAAGGCATTACTTTCGTGCATTTCCTCTCCCTCGATGGTCGCATCAAGGCCCAGGCAAAGCACGACTACATCTGCCTTTTCAGCACAGTTCACTGCTTCCTGTATCCTGTCTCCGACTTCGCCAAGCCCCTGGAACCTGTCTTTAAACAAATGGCAGCCCATTGAGTAGTAAAGCTTTGTACCCGGCGCGGTAAATTCACGAATTCCTTCAAGCACCGTAACATATTCGGATGCAGTGCCTTCGTAATTACCCACAAGGGCCTGCCTGCTGTCAGCGTTGGGCCCGATGACCGCGATGGATTTGATGCTATTCTTTTTTAGAGGCAGGATCCCGTCATTCTTCAACAGAACGATGGATTTTTTCGATGCTTCCAGCGCCAGCGCAAGGTGCTCGTCACTATCCACAACATCATAAGGAATAGAGGTATACGGCACTTTTTCTTCGGGGTCAAACATCCCCAGCCGCATTCTCGTATTCATCAGGCGTGTAACGGATCGATCAATGTCATCTTCAGTGATCAAACCCTCCTGGAGTGCTATTAAAAGGTTGCCGTAAAGATTACCACAGTTCAGATCACAACCGTTTTTCACTGCGAGTGTACAGGATTCGGGTGCTGTGGCCGTTACCTGGTGGTGCAGATGGAAATCCCGAATGGCCCAGCAATCTGAAACAACATGGCCGGTGAAGCCCCACTCATTGCGCAAAATATCGGTTAAAAGCGTTTTACTGCCGCAGCAGGGTTCTCCGTTGGTGCGGTTGTAAGCACCCATCACCGATTCAACACGGGCTTCCTGCACCAATGCCTTAAAGGCCGGCAGATAAGTTTCAGTCATATCCTTTTTGGATGCAACGGCATCAAAATGATGACGGTCGGCCTCAGGCCCGCTGTGCACCGCATAATGCTTTGCGCATGCCGCCACCTTTATATATTGGGGATGATCGCCCTGCAGACCCTTTACAAAAGCCACACCCAGCCTGCTGGTCAGGTATGGGTCTTCTCCGTAGGTTTCCTGCCCGCGGCCCCATCTCGGATCTCTGAAAATATTGATATTTGGAGACCAATAGGTTAAGCCCTTGTATATTCCCCGATCATTTTTACGGGCGCAGGCATGGTGCATTGCACGGGCTTCGGTAGATATCACCTGCGCAATTTTGTGCAGCAGCTCCTCATCGAAGCTGGACGCCATTCCAATGGCCTGTGGAAACATCGTTGCCGTACCTGCCCTCGCTACACCGTGCAACCCTTCATTCCACCAGTTATATGCCGGAATTCCCAGCCTTTCGATGGCGGGCGAAGCGTGCAGCATTTGGGAAACCTTCTCCTCCAGGGTCATTCTGGCGACCAGATCCTTCGCTCTGTCTTCAAAAGAGTATTCCGTATTCATGTACGCTGTTTTTTCACTCATCGCATATACCTCACTTAATAGTTATATGATATTTATCATACCCGAAAAAAGCGGTTTTTACCAGTAAGCTTTTGTCTATAAATGCGGAAAAACTGGGCTGTCGATACTAAAAGAACAATCTGATTCCGACAGACAGAAGAAAAGAAAAGATTAACACGGTATTCATGATGGTGAAGTTTTTAACAGCCAGGCCAAAGGTTTCGGCTTTACTTTGTTTTTGCTCAAAGGCCTTGATGTTTTTATAGACCGGAATAAGCGTAATAAAAAACAAAATGCCGGTTATGGGAATCGTCTTCAGTACCAGCCCCAGGATGACTGACAGACCGGCAATGAAGTAGAGTGCTTTGAACAAAACCAGTGCCATTTCCCTTCCGATATAGATGGGGAGGGTATAACGTCTGTTTTCCAGATCATCTTCCATATCACAGATATTGTTCGCCAGCATGATATTTGCAATGCCCATCATTGCCGGAACCGAACACAGGAGAATTGATAGCACCTCAACCACGTTCATGTGGAAGGTAAAAGATGAACCGTCGAAAGCGAAATCAAGAATGTTCCGATCCAGAGCATGAATAAATACCGAGAGAAACGGAATGAAAAAGCCCATAAACAGACCCGAGGCGATTTCGCCAAAGGGTGTTCTCGAGATGGGTACAGGACCTGCTGAGTACAGCACGCCTATTGAGAAAGAGACAATGCCCACAATCAGAACCGTGGCATTTGTGCGCAGGAACAGCATATAACCTGCCAGTACCGCAATGGTGCCCAGAACGATGATCACGGCTATGGATTCCGGCTGACGAATATTATCCCGGACAATGGCATTATGCTTTTCATATCCGTACCCGGATTTTTTTTTGGCGCTTTTAAAGTCCATATAATTGTTGATGGCCGTAGTGGTCATATCAAAGCATAATAAAGAAATGAGCATCAGCAGGAAATTACCTGCGTTAAATGCCTGATAGCGATAGACTGCCAGCGCGGTCCCCAGTGTAAAGGAGATCATGCTTGCCAGCTTGGTTTGGATTTCAACGTATTTTAAAAAACTTTGAACCTTCATGATACACCCTTCACCCACACTTTTTCCAATGCTAATTCTTATTATACCAACAGTTCTATTTCCTTGTAAATGAAAGTGAAGGTAAAGAAAAGGGCATCTGGATGACGCCCTTTGATTCAGATTGGTACAACATTTGTTGCCTGTGCTCCCCGTTGGCCCTGCTCAATGTCAAATTGAACGCGCTGACCTTCATCAAGCGACTTGTAACCTTCTGCCCTGATCGCGGAGAAATGAACAAAAACATCTTCCCCGCCTTCCCTTTCAATAAATCCAAAGCCTTTTTCGGCATTGAACCATTTTACTGTTCCTACCATTTTAACACCTCCAACATATACGTTTATTATGTCAACATTTCTTTTCTTTATACGAATTTTTTTCAGTTTTCTATGAAATAATATTCCAAAGTAAAAATTTTTCTCCTGGTTTCACTTGGTTTACGCCTTGGTTTCGGTCGCGGCTAACTTGTTGACCTTTTTCTGAGATTAATATATAATGCCATTGTGAATGGGGTGATCGTCGTTTTGACGATTCACCTTTTCCCTTTATTGAAGCATATTTTAACGAGGTTGAACAATAGGCACGGGGTTTCCGGTCTGATTCTTTGTTTACGCTTTCGCCCTGTGTTGCAGGAAGCTTGCTGTGGAGGCGGCTTATGGAGGTTCGAAATGAAAATTATCATCATTGGTGATGGAAAGGTTGGTTACAGCCTGGCTGAAAACCTGTCCAATGAGGACAATGATATATCCATCATCGATAAAAACCCTGAAGCATTAAGAAAAGCAAATGAATATCTGGATGTGATGTGCATCAGGGGCAATGGCGTTAGTACAAAGGTTCTGATGGAAGCAGGGATTCGTGAATGCGATCTGTTGATTGCCGCGACAGCCAGTGATGAAATGAACATGGTCTGCTGTTTAACCGGCAAAAAACTCGGTGCGGCTCATACCATTGCGCGTATACGTGATCCGGAGTATGCAGATGAACTAACGCTGCTGAAAAAAGAAATGGGGCTCGATTTTGTTTTTAACCCGGAAAGGGCTGCAGCCCGCGAAATTGCCCGAATGCTGCGTTTCCCTCAGGCCATGAATGTCGAGGTGTTTGCCAAGGGACGCGTAGAAATAGCCGAAATCCGAGTTGTAGAAGGTATGCCCATCGCGGGAATGACACTGAAAGATATTTCCTCAAAGTACACTCCATCGATTCTGATTGGAGCGGTTCTGCGAAATGGTGAAGCCATCATTCCAAAAGGCGATTTTGAAATAAAAACAGGCGATACCATCTATCTCATCGGTCAACCCCACCATATCTCAGGCTTCCTGAAGCATATTGGCCTATACGGCCAAAAGGTTAAAAATGTGATGTGCATCGGGGGCGGAAGGATTGCGTATTACCTTGCAAAGTCACTGGAAGAAGCGGGGATGCGGGTAAAAATAATCGAGCTTGACCATGACAGGTGCATTGAATTAACAGAGCTTCTGCCTCATGCCGTTATTATCCATGGGGACGGTTCCGATGAAGCAGTTCTTCAGTCCGAGAACCTTTCCGAAATGGACGCTTTTATCTCTCTTACGGGAAGGGATGAAGACAATTTCATGGCGGCGCTTTTGGCCAAGCAGGCCGGCGTTCCGAAGGTCGTGGCGAAAATAAATCGTCTGAACTATATCAGCATCATTAGAAACGCAGGTATTGACAGTGTCATCAACCCCAGCCAGATCACGGCAAACCTGATCCTGCGGTATGCCCGCGGCATGAAGAACGCTCTGGGAAACCCCTTTGAAGCGTTGTACAGAATTGTTGGCGGTCAGGTTGAAGCTGTGGAAATCAATGTGAACGAAACTCTTCCATTCCTGGAGGTGCCTCTGAAAAAACTGAAGCTGCAGCAGGGGATTCTGGTGGCGGTTCTGGTTCGGAAAAATGAGATCATTATTCCCTTTGGGGACGATGTCATTATAATGGGTGACAGTGTCATTATCATCTCAAAAGATAAAAAGATTTTCAGCCTCAATGATATACTCGCTGTGGGAGGGAAGCCCGTTGAACTATAGAATGATCGCCAAAAGCCTTGGAGTTGTGGTTTGTATTGAAGCACTGTGTATGATTCCTTCTCTCATAGTCAGCCTGATATACGGGCAGTCTGATGCGCTTGACTTCCTTTATTCTATTTTAATAACCCTTGCAGCGGGCTTGCTGATGTACCTGGTGAAGATCAATAATAAAAACTTTTACGCCAGGGATGGCTTTGCTGTTGTCGCTTTGGGGTGGATTCTGCTTTCTTTCTTTGGTTCTCTTCCCTTTCTGTTCAGCGGCTCTATTCCACATCCAATCGACGCT
Organism: uncultured Ruminiclostridium sp.; assembly: GCA_964450305.1. GTDB lineage: Bacteria > Bacillota > Clostridia > DSM-8532 > DSM-8532 > JAAYJG01. Next base: position 65,388 of record CAYVFB010000004.1, on the reverse strand, counting down.
TTTTTTGAAACCGTTTCGGGTTTTACAACAACCGGTTCCACCATCCTGACGGAAGTCGAAAGCCTGCCGAAAGGTATTCTGTTCTGGAGAAGCTTTACCCACTGGATTGGCGGTATGGGTGTTCTTGTTCTTACCCTCGCTGTGCTGCCCTCTGTCGGTGCCAGCTCATTCCATATCATGAAGGCTGAAACCACCGGGCCCAGTACTGAAAAGCTTGTACCCAAGCTTGGCCAGACTGCAAAAATACTTTATACTATCTATATAGTGATGACCGCAATACAGGTGATCCTTTTGCTCATCGCCAAAATGCCTTTGTATGACTCGTTGATTCATGCCTTTGGCAGTGCCGGCACCGGTGGTTTTTCAAACAGGAATTTAAGTGTGGGCGCTTACGGAAATATTGCTGCGGAAGTGATCATCACCGTATTCTGCTTCCTGTTTGGTGTGAATTTCAGCCTTTATTTTCAAATTCTCAAGGGAAATATTCGAAACTTCTTTAAAGATGAGGAGCTGCGATTTTATGCCGGGACCGTGGTCGCCGCCATTGTTTTTATCACGATACAGCTTTTCAGCAAAGGGGTTTTTTCATTTGGTGAAAGCCTGCGCCACTCCTCTTTCCAGGTTGTCGCTTTAATCACCACCACCGGTTACTCCACGACGAATTTTAACCTGTGGCCTTCTTTCAGCAAGCTGATTCTGATCACAATCATGTTCTTTGGCGCCAGTGCAGGTTCCACTGCCGGTGGTTTAAAATGCATTCGTATCGTCTTATTATTGAAGGCTGCAAGAAGAGAGGTAGCGAGGATTATTCACCCTCGGGCCGTACACACGGTGAAGTCGGGAGGAAAGGTTGTCGATGAGCAGATTCTGTCTGAAACCATGGCTTTCTTCTTTATCTATCTGGCAATCTTTGCAGTGTCTTTTCTGATAGTGTCTCTGGATGGAAAGGACTTAACCTCGACCGTTACTTCCGTTGTCGCAACCCTGTCAAATGTGGGGCCGGGCCTGGAGGTTGTAGGCCCCATGGGCAACTTCTCCAGCTTCTCGAATTTAAGCAAAGTCGTTTTTTCCTTCTGTATGATAGCCGGAAGGCTGGAACTGCTCCCGATGTTGATCCTCTTCTCGCCGCAGGCCTGGAAGAGAGTAAGCATTTGATAAAATGTCTGGTCTTTCCGCTTCGTTGCTCTGCTCGTCCATGCAATCGGAGCCGGCTCGGCTCTGCCGAACCGTCTCCCTGGCTCACACCTTTCATAGCTGTCAGGGGCAGTTATGAATTGGTTGTATACAAAAAGCGCCTGTAATGGGACACAATCCCCGCAGGCGCTCATTGAAAATTCTTATCCCAATATAGCCTTTACGTCATCCATCCTTTGAATGACAAGAGCCTTGAATTTGTGATACTCTGTCTCTTTCTGCCTGAACTCTTCATTCAACTTGCTTAAGGCTTGTTGATGTTGCTCAAGCCTGCTTTCATATTCCGTCTCAATGTTTTTTATCTTTTCCCTGGTGATTGCCTCATATTTCTGCTTTTCCGCATCGACATCCGACTTCATTTCTTCAAGCATCTTGTTCTTTTTCCTGATAACATCCTCTGTTTCTGCTTTAACCGCTTTTAATTTTTGCTCTTGTTCTGCCGCGAATACATTGGCATCGGTTTTAGCCCGTTCCCTGATTTTTTGGGCTTCTTCCTCCGCGGTGGAAATGATGGTTTTCGCCTGTTCCCTGATTTTTTGGGTCTGCGCTTCTGCGGCGGAAACATCGGCTTTCGCTTTTTCTTTTATTTTATGAGCTTCTTTTTCTGCCGAGGATATATCCGCTTTTGCCTGCTCCCTTACTTTATAAGCTTCTTCTTCCGCTTGCAGAACAATTGTTTCAGCATTTGCCCTTGCTTCCTGCAAAATATCCTCTTTTTCCGCAGAAGCAGACTGCAATAAAGAGTCCGCATTTTCTTTCGCTTTGATAAATGTTTCAGCAATCAACATTTTTTGCTTTTCATGTGCTTTTATTTCCCGGGATAACTGCTGAATTCTGTTGTTCAAGTTTAAAACATCTGTTACAAGGTTTGCTTTTTGTTGCTCCAGCTCCTTGTACTTTGCTTCATACTCAGCCTTCAATGAATAAAAACGCTTATCTACGTCTTCCGGTTTATAGCTTTGCAATAATTTCTCCAACCTTGCCACAGCCACACTCTCCTTGCGATAATTATTTTCATTCCTGCTGTTATCCCATTTCAGTAATACATTTTACTAATTCTGACACAAGTATACAACAACAGATTTTATCGGTCAATATTATTGCCGCAATAAAATACTGCACCTTTGAGAGAGCTTTCTGCCCGCCGGACATAAGAAACTACAAACCCCACACTGAATACATTTTTCAGGATGGTAAGCTTTCGCTTCATGCTTCCTGCCACCATCTACAAGATCTGCAATCTTTCGGACATTGATCCCTGCCGGGCAGTGGGTGAGGCATATTGCACAGCGTGAACACTGCACCGACTCCTTGTATTTCGGAATATTTCCGGTTGCGATGAGATTCACCTGAGGTGTGATGACTGCCGCATCATCAGAGATGATCCCCTGCATCAACCCACCGCCTGTAAAAATAACGGTGGGATTGGGGTAAACACGGTTTACAACCTCGGAGACCTTCTCCCCAAGACTGGCAAAAACCACTTGCCCGGTTTGTTCCTTCAGGTTTGCAACCGTTAATGCACGGGAGGATATATCTTCATCCAGCACAACCGCACGATAAATGGCGATGACCGTTTGTACGTTCAAAACCAGGATTCCTTTTTCCGCAGGGATTTCATCCATTTGCCGATGCAGGATTTCCCGGATCAGAAAGCATTCGGCACCAGCCGGGTAAAAATCGGGAACCTGGTACAGCTCCAGCTTTGTTCGGATATCAGAGCTCTGTGGGGATGCCTGTGCATCGGAAAATCCTCGAAATATGGGATTATATGATTGTTTAGCTTTAACCGCCAATACAGATGATCGAAAGTCTATAAGCCTTTTCAGGACCTCCGCCCCTTGTTCAATATCAGCCATATGGTGTTCCATGAGCCAGCGATCATGTACTAGACCGGGATCACACTCAACGCCATTGATGATCAGGTGCTTGTCGGCAGCCTCAGCCGCCATGACCGTTTTAATTTTGATATCTGCGGGAAATGCCGCGCCCCCCATTCCAAAGACCTTGTGGCGTTGAATCCTGTCAAGAATTTCAGCGGGGGTAAGATTATTCAAAGATCGTGAGGGATTCCCATCACCGAAGGCACCAATTGCTTCCTTCTTCGGATGAACCAGCTTTTGAATACGGGTTGGCAGATGATACCTTACTGTTTTTTGTGTTTCGTCAACAACCCGTGACAGCAGGTTTAAAATGAGAATTACGGCACAAACCCAAATCAGCGCGCCGGAGAGAAGAAACGGTATCATCCCCGCAACAAATCCAAAAACAGCCCCATAAACCGGTCTGTATGTAACCGTTGTCGGGTCGGTCAGAACCACGGTACCGAAGAGAAACACCCCATGAGTAATCAGCTTTTCCCACGAGAATACACCGCCCGCAGCAAATGACACAAGCATGCCCATTATAAAGGCCAGCCCGGCAAAAGGTCTGACACGAAGAAACAGGAGGGACAGCACCATAGCGGGAACAAACAGTATCGAGAACGAAAATAGGGGCATTTCCACCGGATACAACATCAGAACGATGAAAACACCCGCCATTGCCGGGTTAATGGCGTTTTTCCCGGTACCACCCCAAATATGCTTTCCCAACAGAATTGCAGCTGTAATGCCAAGTATTTTCATCGGTAAGGGAGTCTGGTGCAGCAAGGTGCTGACAACCCCGGCGGTAATCGCCGCTGACACCGAACATATGGGTCTTTTGAATCGGATGAAGTTTATCAGCGTGTCCAGTGCCAGCCCTATAACAGAAATGATCAGAAAGTGAAAAAAGGGTTGGAAACCATTCAGCCATATGGGCAACTGATACAGCACCAACACAAGGAAAAGGCCTGCCATGAGTTTCTCATTGGAGGCCCCTTTGGATAAAAGAGGAAACGCTGCTTTCATGGTTTTACACCTGCAAAGAAAGCATGTATTTTATGAAGCCCCTTGCCGAAGATCATCATCGGGCAGGCAACAATGGCTTCCATACCTAACTGCTGACATTTGCTCAGAGTTTCGGGATCTACATTAGCTTTGCTTTGAAACAGAATCTTTTTCACACCGTTCTGAGCCAGTTCGGGTACAGCCCTTTTGGTGTTTTCTTTGTTCAAAAGCACATAGGCTGTTTTGGGAACGGCTTGAAGCTCGGCAAGCTCCGTGTAAACCTTTCTGTCAAAGCTTGCATCCTTTCTCTGGTTTACAGGGTACACTTTAATGCCGTTATCAGAAAATGCCTTGTACACCATTTCACAAAACATTTTTTGCTTTTCCGAAAACCCAACGAACAAGACCTCCTGTCCGTCAAAAAAAGATTGATTGACTCTGGTCATTGTAACCCCTCCTTGAATGGCATTTATAAATATCCCCACAACCCCTGCCAGCGTATTTTTACCCTGTTGGCAGCAACGGGCATCGGGGTATAACCCGATTGATCAGTCTTGTGCCCTGAAGCTGGCCAAAGCTTTCTGCTGAACATCGATCACACGGTCACAGAAGCTGTCGAAATAGGGGTCTGGAACCTGCAGCTGCGGATGGGACAAGAGGTATTGAATGCTCAGCCGTACACCCTGATCAAACCGCATCGTCGCGGTAAACTCCGGTACAAAGCGCTTGATTTTGCTGTTATCAAAAACAACCGAAACAGACTTGTCTCCTGTAAGAGGGCCCTCATAACCAGGGTCACATCCGATGAGAAAATCCGATGCAACATGAAACTTCTTTACCTGGACGTTTAATGTCGCTCCAATCCTGTCATAGATCTGATCCCAGGTCAGTGCCTCGTCAGAGGTAATATGAATGGGCTGCGCGATAGTGACCGGGTTACCCATGATTCCAAGAAAGGCTTTGGCAAAATCAGAGCTGTGGGTTAATGTCCATAAAGATGAGCCATCACCATGGATGAGCACGGGCTTTCCTTTCAACATGCGCTCGATGACCGACCAGCTGGTATTTCCGTGAATGGCCAGCGGAATGCTTGTTTCGCTGTAGGTATGGCTGGGCCGGATGATCGTAGCAGGAAATCCGTTTGTGCGGTATTCAAGCATCAACCTCTCTTCACAGGCGATTTTGTTTCTGGAATATTCCCAATAGGGATTGGCCAGAGCTGTGCTTTCGGTAATTCTGTAACTGGAAAGCGGTTTTTGATAGGCCGATGCCGAGCTTATAAAAATATACTGACGGGTTCTTCCTGAAAACAATGCGATGTCCCGTTCAATATTCTGCGGCACAAAAGCAATAAAATCGGCCACCACGTCAAATTGAAGATCCTTTATCATTTCCCGGACCTTTGCCTGATCTGAGATGTCTGCCTGCAGGATATGGGCGCCTTCCGGAACGAATTCAGACCTGTTTCCACGATTCAGAAGATACAGCTCCCATCCCCTTTCAACAGCCAGATGAGATATGGCCGTGCTGATAGTACCTGTTCCGCCGATAAAAAGTGCTCGCATGGTTTCATCCTCCTTGATAATAGTGTAGGGTGGGGCCATCTCTCCGTTATTACGATGAATGCATTGAAAAGTCTTAAGAGTTGTGGCTTTCAACTATAAAAACACTATCAGTATATCAAATATTTCTCCCTGTTTCCATCTGACACCGGAATAAAAAACACAAGGGTGAATCTCCTTGTGTTTTCATTAGATATCTTATGCCGGGTAATGAAATACTCAGTCTTCGTGAATGAAGCAGGGGATTTTCAGAAAAGCCGTTTTTAACCCCTGCGCCGCAGCAGTGACTGTAACCATTCCCTCTGTTTCCATGTTCGCCTTAATATAAATGAGCAGTTTCCCGTTGCAGGCGTTTCTGTACGTGCGGGCATATGGTGTGGTGTCTTCAAGGTTTCCGTTTTCCAGGCCCATCAGGACAGCATTGTCCACAGTAACATGAACCTCATTTTCAGCCGTATGTACCGTATTGCCTTGCGAATCTGTAACGGTTGCCACAATATGAACCATTTCAGGGGAACTGTGAATAACAGGGCCATCTTCGCAGGTCAACATGATTTCCGCGGCAGTACCGGTGGTTTTTAAGCTGTTCTCACACCGGTTTCCGTTCACATCGGTGGCAACCACCCGAATTTCGCCTTTTTCATAAGGGACCTTCCATACGATGAACCCCCCGGTTTGCGTATTTCTGATCTGTTTGCCTGCAGAAATACCGTTCACCCACAGTTCGGCTTCGACACAGTTTGTAAAGCAGATTACACTAACCTCTGGCCCTTGGAGATCGCTCCAGACAGGCTTGACAAGAGGGCTGGTCAAATAGTCATCAGGATCCGCTTCCGGTGGTGACGTGAACAGCTGTACCATAGGCTTTTCACACCATAAGCTTTTTCGGAAAAAGTACGCCGGTTTTTGAAAGCCTGCAAGATCCAACAAGCCCGAATGGGAGCCATGGCTGGGCCAGCCCTGTGTTTCTCCCAGGAAATCAATTCCCGTCCATAAAAACTGCCCTGAAATGAATGGATGGTTCAAAACAGCATTCCATTCCTTCAGCCCCTTGGTGTTTTCAGCCCCCATGATAACCTTTCCGGGATATTTCTGGTGGTCGGCTTCGTATAGATTTTCCTTGTAATTGTAACCCACCACATCCAAACATCCGGACAACCCGGTGATGTTGGACAACTCCGGAAAGGCCAGGGCCGCTGTAACAGGCCTTGTACGGTCATTCCTTATGACAATTGAAGCAAGCTTCCTTGCAACGGTCACCAGCCTTTCAGCGTTTGGCCTGTTTGGATCAAAAACTCGCTCGCTCGCTGGTTTGTTTCTGTCATTGTTTCCGGTAACGGTCTGGAACAATGGATGACAATAGGGATCGTTGGGGTAATCTATTTCATTTCCAATGCTCCATAAAATGACGGAAGGATGGTTTCTGTCCCTGAGCACCATCTCGGATAGATCCGCTTCATGCCATTGTGGAAAATCTTCATAATAACCATAATGAGCGGGCGGATATACATTATGCCCCTGTACCCATTTGTTTTTTACACCTTCCCATTCGTCAAAGGCTTCATCGATCACCAGAAAGCCCATTTCGTCGCATAGATCGTACAGCTCGGGCATGTGTGGGTTGTGGCACATGCGAATCGCATTGCATCCCATCTGTTTCAGGGCGGTAAGCCGTCTCTTCCAGACATTTTTCGTCACTGCGGCACCCAGGCACCCGGCATCATGATGGATGCAGACCCCTTTGAACTTCATGTTCTTCCCATTCAGAAAAAAGCCCTTGTTAGGATCAAAGAAAAACGTGCGAATACCAATAATGGTTTTTTCACGGTCAATCACCCTTTCTCCCTGCAAAAGCTCGGTAATACAGGTATAAAGGTTTGGCGTTTCATTAGACCAAAGCCGGGGATTTTGCAGCTCAATAAACTGTATGCGGTTGATTTTCTCACCGGCCCTGGCGTCATAGGTTCTATGGCAGCCAACCACAGGGCTGTTTCCGTCATAAAGCGTATGCCGTACCGTCAGCTTTACATCAGCGGGGGTTTCGTTGATCAGGGTTGTTTGCATTGAAATGAAGGCTCTGTCTGTGGTAATGTTTTCGGTGGAGATAAAGACCCCGTCATTGGAGATACGAATCCTGTCCTTTATCGAAACTGTAACCTTCCGGTTGATACCCGAACCGGTATACCACCGTGAATCAGCCACATCTTTGTGGTTCACCTTTACCGCAAGAATATTCGGGGTGTTTGCGAAGCATGCGAAGTCGGTAATATCATAAACAATACGGGTATACCCGTTGGGCCTTTTTCCAAGATAATAGCTGTTGCACCATACCATGCTGTTGTTGTAAATTCCGTCGAAGGTGACGTATACCCTCTTGCCTTTGAAGGCCTCGGGAAGGAAAAACAGCTTTCTGTACCATCCCGTACCCGCGGGCAGATAGCCTGTCCCACTGGAGTGAGACTTTGAAAATGGGTGCTCCACCGCCCAGTCATGTGGAACATCCACAGATCTCCAAGCACTGTCGTCAAACCCCTTCAACCAGGCCTTGGGGTCATCTCCCAGCCAAAATCTCCAACCCGGGCTCAGATCAATTTTGTTTGAATTCTTATCCAAGTGCATTACCATCCCTAAGTGTTTTTTGCTTACGAACAACCAAGTTATGTGCAGCAACCATTTTTGCCTGCCAGATCGAGCATTCTGATAAAGGCAGGCCGTCAGCCGACAGCCTGCCTCCTTTGAGTTTAATGTTATTATCTGTCGAAGTCAATCGTTTTATTGAAGAGAGTTTTTGAAAGCGGTCATCTGGCGCTGTACCTCGGCGAGAATCTGTTCATTGCCCGCCAGCTTCAGCTGTTCACGGAATTCCTTCACCGCCGTTTCCGGATCTCCGGCCTTACCTACGCAGATTGCTGGCAGCAGCCTGGAAATCACCTCGGTACAAGCGGTTAACTGTGCTTCAACGGGGGATTTGTCAAATACAAAACGTCCATAACGATATGGTTTCGCATAGGTTTCATAGGTATCGTAAATTTCCTTCCAGTTGGCGATCATGTCGGCATTGGGGTATTTCAGCTCAAATTTGTCCATACGCCCGCCCCAGAAGTTGGATGCAAAGTTATGGCTGTCGGTGATATAGCCTTCCGGCTTCACACGTTTTCCGTCCTTGATTTCGTATTGAACACCTTCAAGGCCCCAGTTAAACAATTTGTACATGGTTTCATCATTACGGATTAAATCATAAACCATCAGCGCTCTCTCCGGATTTTTACAATTCGCTGCTATTGCTGTAGCGCCATGGGTGATGGACATCTTCACCAGGTTTTTGCTTTCCACCGCACAGGGGAACCATTGCAGGTCGGCACCCGGGATTTCACGTTCAAGCTCTGTCCATGCAGTCACATAAGTTTGCGTATGGTGCTGGCGGGTTCCGGTCAGGCCTGCCTTGAACTGAACCCAGGTATCAGCGGTATTGTTCAAAGCGTCTTCTCTCCAGTATCCTGCATCACCCCACTGCTTCATCAGCTTTGCGAAATCAAGCAGTATATCGGTTCCGTCATCCAGAGGCAGGAAGCGGGATCTGACCTCCCACCATTCGTCATCCGACTTACCAAAAGCAAGGCCGCTTTGTACAGCGTCGATGCAGATCAGCTGAGACTTGGAAACCGGGTAATGGTCATACAAAGCTTTAATGTTAGATGAGCCGGCAATATCAAACGGTACAACGCCATCCTTTGCCTTGTTGTCCTTGACACCCTGCAGGTATGTACCAAACTCTTCCCAGGAATCGATGGGCTGGGTAATTCCAAATTCCCTGGCCCAGTCCCCCCTGTACATGAACCCGTGGTTAATCCATTGGGAATACATATCTTCAGGAATCGCAATGATATCGCCGTTCAGTGTTGTTTCCGCCCAGCTTGAAGCGGGGATATCACCCCAGGTGATCGGAGCATAGGTTGGAAGCAGATCGTTCAGCTCCAGGAATGCGCCTCTTTGCGCGTTGGGCCACATCTCCAGCCAATCGGAAGCCGAGTTGATCAGATCCAGGCCTTCTCCTGTTGCAAGCAGCAGATTATACTGGGTCATATAATCGGTCCATCCAATGTATTGAACTTCAAGAGCGCAGTTCAGTTTTTCCTTCAGGTATTTGTCCCATTCGGTTTTCACAGCCTCATATTGCCCGTTGGTCGGTTTGTTGCCCAAAGAAAGATGTGATATGGTGACGAACTTGGATGTGTCAGGTGCCTTGCCTGTTTCAGTGCCGGCAGACGGTTTTGTGGGTTCCGTCACCGGTCCGCCGGGGATTACGACACAGGCTGTCATAGCCAGAACCAAAAAAAGTGCGAGCACAACTGATGCAGCTTTTCTCATTTTCATAAAAAGCCCTCCTTTTCATAAATCCTTATCCTATTTTCAAGATAACCTGCTGGTTATTTGAATGCTATCCTTTCACCGCGCCGACGGTAATGCCCTGAATGAAGTATTTTTGGACGAAGGGGTAAATAAAGATGACAGGACCGGTAGCGACCACAGCCGTGGCCATTTTCATGGACTCCAGCGGTATTTCTATCGCTGGAATGTTGGAGGCTGCGGCCGAATCCCGGATATATTTTGCCTCGTTGACGGTATTGTAAAGAAACAGCTGCAGCGGCCGGTATTCAACCCTGCTGGAAAGAAACAGCATGGAATTGTACCATTCATTCCAGTAGCTGAGGGCCAGGAAAAGGCCAACCGTTGCAAGGGCGGGAGTGGATGTGGGAAGAATGATCCGGATGAAAATATAAAAGTCATTTGCTCCGTCAATGGTTGCAGATTCAGTGATGGAATGGGGAATGGATTTCAGGAAATTCTTCATCAGAATGATCAGCCACGGAGACATCATCAACGGCAGCAAAACAGCCAGATAGCTGTCTTTGAGCTTCAGTGTCCTTGTAACCATCATATAGAAGGGGATTAACCCGCCTGAAAAAAGGGTTGTAAAGTAAATATAGAAGGAGATATGGTTGCGCAGCAGAAAATCGGGCCTTTGCAGCGCATACCCGGTCATGGCGATGATGAACAGACCAATCAGCGTGCCTGTAACCGTCAGCCCAATGGTTACGGCATAGGAGCCGAGCACCATCCTGGGGTTCTTAAAGATCAGATCATAGGCGTCCAGGCTGAACTCCCGCGGGAAAAGTGAAAATCCATGTAAGGTAATGCTTTTCTCTGCAGTAAAGGAGGACGAAATGATTAACACAAAGGGCAGGATGCAGAACAGACTGATAAGCCCGGTGAGCAATACCCCGAAGACCTGGATGATCTTTTGTGTTTTATCAACTACCTTGTGTCCGCTTACTGGCTTGGGCTTTTGAATATTTGTGGCTGTACCAGATTGCAGTTCAATGGTCCGCGGCATGCTGCACCTCCTGAAAACCCTTTGGAAAAGGTTCTTAGTAACTTACATCTGTAAAACATCAAATAAAAACAAGAATTTGATGTTTTACAGATGTAAGTACCGATATTGGGTTGTGGGCGAAGCCCACTTTTGTTCAGATAACACCGGACTTTATGGTCGGAAACCCCCAAACTATCCTTTAAAACATTATAGATGCTTGTACTCTGGTTTATACCAGGCCGACCGCTAAAACAGAGAATAATCCGGTTCGATTTTTTTCACGATACCGTTCACCGTCATGACCAGTGCAAAGCCAAAGAGAGACTGGTACAAACCAACGGCACTGCCCGATGAAAAATTAAAGCTGACATTCAGGGATCGGAACACAAAGGTTTCAATGATGTCCGTTTTATTGTACAACGCGGTATTACTTGCCCCTGTTAGATTGTAGAACAGGCCGAAGTTTCCCTTCATGATGCCCCCCAGTGCAAACAGCAGCAGAATGATAAAGGTCGGCTTCAGGCAGGGCAGCAGAATATACCGGATGCGCTGGAATGCGTTTGCTCCGTCAATTTCGCTGGCTTCCATCATTTCGGAATCGATTCCCATAATCGCAGCAAAGTATACAATGGAACCGTAGCCAGTGGTTTGCCACAGGTAGGCCAGCACAATGATGAAGGGCCATATCTGTGGAATAGAATAAAAATTGATGGTATCCCGCTCCAGCTCGCGCAGCAGGGAGTTGATGACACCGGTCTGCACATTCAGAAAGTTGTAGGCAAAAACCCCTATCACTACAGTGGAAATGAAGTACGGAAGAAACATGACACTCTGGGCGAATTTTTTATAAGCACGCAGGATCTTGCCCATCATTTCATTAAACAGAATGGCAACAGATATCTGCAGAACATTTCCTGTCAGAATGAAGGCCAGATTGTATAAAATTGTATTTTTAGTCAGCATCCACAGTTGGCCTGACATCACCAGGAAACGGAAGTTATCAAGCCCGACAAACTTTGATCCAAAAATGCCATCCTTATAATTGAACTGAACAAACGCCAGCCATACACCGGGCATCGGGAGATAGGAAAAAATAAAAAAGAACACGATGGCGGGCAGGCACATCAACAAAAGCATCTTTTTTTTCATCAGCTTTTTGAACCCGGCCTTCATTCTCTCACCCCCACCGGTATTATGTAACCGGTTACACTCCGAAGCAAACCTGTTATGTAACCGGTTACATTTTTTATTATAGAGAGCATTGGAAAACTTGTCAAGCATTCATTGAAAAAAGATTCAAATTTTTACAGGTTGAACAATTCGTGAGCAGACCCGGATGGTTTTGCTCGTGAGCAAGAGAGTCCTGTCAATGCTGTCCCGCGTGTTCCAGCCATTGATCGCTTTTGAGTGAATGAACAGACAATACTCCCGGATTATCTGCCAACCTGGGTAATACAGGGAAATACGAAGCACTCGCTAATTAACAACCTTTTCAGTTCAGTCTCCATCGAAGGCTATATCGCCTTGCAGGATTCTCTCTGAACGATCTCCATTTTCAGGCTCATGCAGGAGATTCCTCCGGACTGTTTTTCATTGATCATCTGATTGATTAAATCTACGGAGATGGAGCCCAAAGCCTTATATGGGTGGGACAGGGTTGTGATGGATGGAAGGGTTGTGGTAGATATGGCACTGTTGTCAAACCCCAGAACCGAGAAATCGTTTGGGATATGATAACCCTTTGCGATACAGGTATTCACAATACCGGCAGCCGCTTCATCGTTGATGGCAATAATGGCGGTAGGAAGCTCCTTCTCGCAAAGCAGCGCGTTCATGGCATTTACGCCACCCTGATAGGTATAATCGCTGTGTTTGATCCATTCTTTTTTTAAGATAAAAACCTTTTGCTGTGAGGCCTGCTTCAAGGCCTTCAGCTTGATATCGGTGGACATGATACCCCTTTTACCACCTAAAAAACCGATCTTGCGATGCCCCAGACCGGTCAGATAAGAGATGGCTTGAAACATCGCCTCGTGTTCATCGGAGCTGACAACAGCTGTATTTTCTGTGTAATTGTCCAGCTTTCCGTTGATGATCACCACAGGCGTGGGGAAAACATCTCTTTTGAGCAGAGCGACAAATTGCGCATTGGTTTTGGTTTCATTGGCATGGCCTCCCAGAAGTATCAAGCCGTCCACCTGTTTTTCAGCCAGCCTTGCGGTATAGAAATCCTCCAGCTTGTAATCGCTGAGCGTATTGCATAAAAAAACGGTTTGACCATACTCGATGGCAGCCTTTTCTATCTCAAGAAACATCTTCGCGAAAAAATGGTTGGTGATCTCAGGAAGGATCACCCCGATGGATTTTGTTCGTTGCGTATATAAACCCCTGGCCAGCTCATTGGGCTTGTAATTGTTCCGCTCGATAACGCTTTGAACCAGAGCCCGGGTGTCCTCCCTGACAGCCTGGCTGTTGTTCAGAACCCTGGAAACCGTAGCCACCGACACATTACATTCTCTTGCGATATCACGGATGGATATTTTGTTAGCTTTGATAGTGATCACCTGCCTGACCTTTTGGATTCCACCTGAAATTCCAGCTGAAATTTTGTCTAAAAACATCATAACATGATTCACTCGAAAATCATGCATTTTATTGAACTGAATGCGTTTGCGCAGTTCAATCATAACATATATTGCTGTTTTTTTCTACTTGCCTGGCAGATGCCAGGCTCATACTGGTGATGCCTGTTTAAGAGCCTTCAGCCCTTCAGTTACCATGTTTACTCCCTGATTGAAAAGGGTAAGCAAAGATTGACAGACTATGGGAATTGTTAGACAATGATATGTGGGAACTTTAATGCATCTGTAAGAGGATAACAACATGAACATGAAACATTCCATAACCCGTAGGTTCATCAGTCTTTTTTTGATATTGCTGTGGCTCGCTGGCTGCTCTTCTTCAGCAATCCCCGCAGCGAACATACCGGAAGCCGGCCTACCGGAAGGTTCTTTTAACAGTGCAGGCTCCAATACCAACGATGAGCAATTGCTTACCACACCCTCGCCAACATTGCAGGCCGATGGTTCCGGGTCATCGCCTTCTTCAGATACCACACAGTCAGGCAAAATATCTTCTGATCAGGGCTCTTCTGTTATCTCTCCATCCCCTGCGGCCGATATAATCTTTACAACCCCCGCTGCACCATCCGTTACACCGCTTCCCTCTCCGGCACCCGAAACCACCACTGTACCGGAGAGCACCCCCAAAGCAGAGAACACAAAATCAACGAAGCTAGTCTACCCAATTAATTCTTTTATGAATGACTCTGTTTTATGTCTGACCTTTGATGACGGCGGCAACAAAAAATCCGTTCAGAAAGCACTGGATATATTGGAGCAGTATGATGTACAATGTACCTTCTTTGTGGTTGGAGAATATCTGCTGGCCCATGCCGATCTGTGGAAACAAGCCATCGAGCAGGGTCATCAGATCTGTAACCATACGCAGAACCACAAATGGCTGTCCGAATTATCCACTGTCGAGGCGAAAAAGGAGATCCTGGCCTGGGAAGCGACTGCGACTGAAGTGCTTGGTGAGGATTATGTGCAGAGAATGAAAGAAGAGTTTCCATATCTGCGGCTACCCGGGGGTGCCGGCACGAAAAGCAAACGCGTTATGGGGATTCTGGCGGAACTGGGCTATACCCCCGTGGGATGGAATATTGAAAGCTATTACGCCGTGCTGCGTAATTACGATTTGAAGAACGATCCCCTTGAGGAAATAACCGACAGTGTTACCGCACATATCACAAAAAGAGCATCCGCCGGTTCCATCATTCTGCTTCATTTTAACCCCTATGACACCACCAGGCTGGATGTTATCCTTGATGGGATACTTGCCAAAAAACTAACCATGGAGCTGTTGAGTGAACAGGGCTTCTAAAAATCGAACACAGACGGAATACCGTTTCTATCAATTGGTGAAATGAAAGAGGAGGAAATACCATGGAAAATCAATTTATTGAAATTCGGCCGACCGAGATTACCGACAACCCTTTTAAGCTGGTCGGCACCGACTGGATGCTGATTACCGCCGGGAATATGAGCTCCTGGAACACTATGACAGCAAGCTGGGGTGGTTTGGGTTTCCTATGGAACAAAAACGCGGCGATTTGTTTCGTGCGTCCCAGCCGTCACACCTTCTCCTTTATGGAAAACAACAAATTTTTCACCCTGTCATTTTTTGATTCTTCCTATCGCAAAACATTGAATTACTGCGGTTCCCATTCAGGAAGAGATCACGACAAGGCTGCGGAGACAGGGTTGACGCCTATCGCCGGTGAAAATGATTTTGTCTATTTTGAACAGGCGCGACTGGTATTGGTTTGTGAGAAACTCTACTCTCAGGATTTTGACCCTGCCCGTTTCACAAACCCCGATTTAACCGCCATGAATTATCCGTTGGGAGATTACCACAGGATGTATGTCGGTGATATTCTTTCTTGTTTGAAGAAAGAGGAACCGTCGCTGATATTATGACCGCATTTACCCGGGAATCATCGTATTTTATGCATAAAAACCTCCAATTCGGGCTTTTATGCATAAAATGCCCCAGGGAAGGATTGTGTCATATCCCTGTCAATATTTTTTCGATTTCCTTTTTTGCCTTGCGGTCCAGAATATCGGATGACAGCGCCTGAACAATATAGGCATCTATCTTGTCCGAAGGCTGCTGCTTGCGGATGGCAGCAAGGACTGAAAGGATATCCGTCAGAACAGTTTTTTGCATGGATTCCCTGATTTCTGTGATTTCCAGTGAAATCAATTCATCTGCGATTTGTGCCACAAGATTGTTTTTATACGGAAGGATACGGTGTAATGCCTGAATGCACTGGCGAACGGTTATGGGTTTTTCGTCCCTGAGCAGCTTGAAATAGGCTTCCAACAAATTGTCCATTTTGTTCTCAGTATCCCACCGGGCATTTTCGGCGATCAGCATCAGTCCTATGCTTCTTTGAGAAGAATTTTTACTGTTCAGCTTCTGAAGAAAAACCTCCCAGTAGGGGTATACATCACTAAACGCGGCAGATCGGCTTTGCAGCAGAAGCAAGGCAGCATAGCGTATTTTATCGTCTTCTCCGATAATAAAGTTATCAGAAAGTGAATATCATCTCCGGTAAGAGTCGCAGCTTCCTGCTCTATTTCCTGCTTTTCGAGATGCATTAATTTTTCAATCGTGATCATTCAGGAATCCTCCAATCCAATGATTCTTAAGTGAATGCTGTAAGCAATCGATTCGTTCAATTCAATTGTATACCCATTTTCAGACATCTGTATGTCATATTTTTGAATTAGTTTTGATCCAATAAAACTAAACCCACGCAAATTGGTTGCATCTATTTTCAGACCATTTGGATGTTTACAACGTTTCATTTCGCTGTTATTCTGTATAAGACAAACATTGGTTGCAACCAATATAGGAGATGAGAAAAATGTTACTGTCTCTTGACCGCAACAACCCCGAGCCACTTTATATTCAAATTAAGAAACAGCTTCGTGCCATGATCGAAAAAGGAAGCCTCCCCCCAGGCTATTGTCTGCCACCCGAGCGTAAGCTGGCGCAAAGCCTGGGTGTTAATCGTACCACGGTGCTAAATGCCTTCAAGGATCTGAAGGCTGAAGGTTACCTGTCCTCCCA
Source organism: uncultured Ruminiclostridium sp. (assembly GCA_964450305.1). GTDB lineage: Bacteria > Bacillota > Clostridia > DSM-8532 > DSM-8532 > JAAYJG01. The sequence goes on along the minus strand of CAYVFB010000004.1, from coordinate 48,688 downwards.
TGTTGGTCAGGGCACGATCGTATGCCGTCCGGTTCCCTCTTCCGAAGCTGAAGCCTTCAACCCGCTGCCCCTCTCCTGGCGGCATGTTTTCAATCAAAATACAGCTGTTGGTAATGCTACCCATGATCTTTTGGCAGTCGCGGGGCAAAAGGATATGATCTCTTTTGCAGCAGGCATTGCAATACCGGATCTGAACCCGGTTGCACAAATTCAGGAGGTTTGGAATATCATTCACGAAAAGTATGGTGCATCTGTTTATCACCATGTCCCCACTGAAGGGCTGACGGCTTTGCGTCAAAGCGTCTGCTCACTGTCGGGCTTAAGAGGAATAAAGACAACCGAGCAGGAAACCATGATCCTTTCCGGCTCCCAGCAGGGGTTAGATTTACTGGCAAGGCTTTTTCTTTCTCCTGGAGATACAGTTGTCATGGAGGAACCCTCCTTTTTTTGCGCCAGACAGATCTTTGAAGCCTGCGGCGCAAGAATTGTCGGCATCCCGGTTGAGGAAAACGGCATGAGCATGACCATACTTGAAAGCGTGCTGAAACGGCTGAAGCCGAAATTTATCTACACCATTCCCACCTTCCATAACCCCACGGGCACAGTGATGAGCCTTCAAAAGCGCCAGGAGCTGCTGCGTCTGGCTTACCGTTATCATTTGCCCATCATCGAGGACGATGCGTATGGGGAGCTTCGGTATGACGGAGAGCAGGTACCCCCGTTGAAAGCATTGGATAACCATGGCTATGTGATCTATTTAAGTACCTTCTCAAAGGTTTTGTTCATGGGCCTGCGCATCGGCTGGCTGCATGCTCCCGCGCAGGTGATACAAAGGCTTTCGGGAATAAAGCAATTGGCGGATCTGCATACAAACAGCCTGTCCCAATATATACTGGATGTCTTTATCCGTGATAAATATTATGAAGCCCATTTAAAATGTGTTTTATCAGCCAACAAAAAGCGGCGGGACGCCATGCATGAAGCCCTGGTGCAGTATGCTCCGGAAAATATCCCCCTGAAATGGACGATTCCGGAGGGGGGACTGTATTTTTGGCTGAAACTGCCCGATTCCATTCCGATGTCCCGCTTTCATGAGGAATCTGTCCGTAATGGGGTAGTTTTCGTGCCTGACCGGATATGCTGCCTGGAAGAACCGCTTGAAAACCATATCCGGCTGAATTTTACCTATCCTGCTGTTCATCAGATTTCTGAAGGGATTCGAAAGCTGATGGAAACGCTTGAAATACTGTATCACGAATTTGAGCAGGACACATATCAAATTGACAGCTACGCCCCGATTCTGTAAGCGAACCGGTGCCTAAGCGGAGTAGGCCAGGAGCCGAATCAATGCCCCGATCGATCACAACGAACCACTTTCCTGGACACAACTGAATGGAGGAATTATAATGCAATTTTCGAAATGTATGAAATATCTGAAAGCTTCAGAGATCAGGGATCTGCTGAAGTTAACCGAGAGACCCGAAATGATTTCCTTTGCAGGAGGAATGCCAGCACCCGAGCTTTTTCCGTCCGAAGCAATTCGTGCAAGCATGAATTCAGTGCTATCACTTAAGCCCGAACAAGCTTTACAATATGCCTGCACCGAAGGCTATACTCCACTGCGCGAGAAGATTGCCCGGCGAATGAAAATCAAGTTTGATGCAAGTGTTGATGGAGAACAGATTCTCATTACCAGCGGTTCCCAGCAGGGGCTGGATTTTACCGGAAAGCTGTTTTTGGATGAGGGCTCTGTAGTCTTATGTGAAAGCCCTACCTACCTTGCGGCGTTGAATGCATTTCGCGCCTATATGCCTCGCTTTGTGGAGATACCCACCGACAGTGAGGGTGTAAAACCGGACGGTCTTGAAAAGCTTCTTGCGGAAATTGAAGGCATCCGGCTGATCTATGTCATTCCCGATTTTCAAAACCCCACGGGTAATTCCTGGTCGATGGAACGCCGAAAAGCTTTTATGGATGTCATCGGACGACATGACATACCCGTCCTGGAAGACAACCCTTATGGCGAATTGCGCTATGAAGGAGAGCGTCTGCCGTCTTTACTGTCCATGGACACAAAAGGACAGATAATATTTACGGGAACCTTTTCAAAAATCCTGGTTCCCGGTTTTCGTACAGGGTGGATAGCCGCACAGACAGACATCATCCGCAAATATGCCCTGCTGAAGCAAGGTGCGGATTTACATACTGCCATGACAACACAAATGTGCATTCATGAAATTCTTCAGCAGTTTGATCTGGAGGCTCATATTACAAAGCTGCAACAGGTTTACCATGCGCGCAGAGATGTTATGCTGGAGGCTATTACACGATACCTGCCGAATTCTGTTCAACCTTCACACCCGCAGGGGGGGCTGTTTTTGTGGCTTACACTGCCCGATGGGATGAATGCCAGGGAGTTGCTTGAAAAAAGCCTTCGGAACAATGTTGCTTTTGTACCGGGGGGCTCCTTCTTCCCCAACGGCGGGCATGAAAACACCATGCGCCTGAACTATTCCTACAGCTGTGAGGAATTGATTGTGGAAGGTATCCGGCGCCTGGGCGAGGCCATACAAACCCTATAAACCAGATGGCTTAAAATCCAGGCGTCATCAAGGGTGTACATGGTATGGGGCCTCTTTATGCGTTATCGAATGGGGGTTCCATATCTCCTGCGCCATGTGGATAATTCTTTTCAATGAATTGAACCCGAAGCCCATTTGGGTCACGAACATTGAAAAATGTCACAAATTGGTTCGGTCGGAAAGGACCACTTTCAATCTCGATCCCTTTGGATTGAACAAATTGCATCATTTCCTCCACCGACTCGGTAATAAAACCGATAGAAAGCCCACTGCCCATGGTTTCGGCATTCAGCCTGGGGTTGTGAATCAGTTCCAGCTCATCCCCGCCATCGCCCATAAAAACAAGTTTAATATTGGGCCATGCGGTCAGCTCCCTCCTGATGGAAAGCCCCACAATATCATGGTAGAAACGGATGGACTCTTCCATGTCTCTAACCATGATGGTGCACCAGCAAAACTTCATCGCTTAAACCTCCTTATACTCACATGGTATACTTCCAACAATGGCCAGGCCTCCCAAAAGCAGTTAGCTATAAATGTAAATAAATAAAAAAACCACACCCATGCTTTGGCTTTATTCTTCATCAGAATGCACGATGCGGTTTTTTCCTTTGCGTTTTCCGCTATAAAGCCTCTTGTCTGCTTCAACAATAATATCCTGCAGTAAATAGTATCCTTCGCTGGAACACATTCCAATGGTCACGGTAACCTTTAGGCTGTATTGATCATATTTCATTTTTGTATTGGTAATCTGGTAAAAAATTCTCTTCATCGTTGAAACGGCACCCTCCATCGAGGACTTGTTCAGCAGAATGAGTAATTCGTCACCGCCCCAACGGGAAACATAATCGGTCTCTCTCACTTTTCGCTGGATAATTGACGCCAGCCTCTTGATCACCTGATCACCACAGGAATGGCCGTATTGATCATTGATTTGCTTAAAATTGTCTATGTCCACGATGGCAATAACAAAATCCACATTGTAATTACTTTTTGCATAAAAAGCATTTTCCAGCCTTTGTTTCATCGCCCGCCGGTTTAAAAGACCGGTGAGCGAATCCACCCTTGCCAGCTCGAGGAGGCGGGCATTTTGCCGCTTTAGGATAATTTTATCTTTTTCCACATCATCGAGGTATATGATCAAAAAGCACATCAGCAGGAAAAATGCCACGGTAACATTAAAAATGAATACAAAAAGGCTTTGTGATTCCGAAGGATACACCCGTAATACTGAAATATCGAGGTAATGTGGAATAAGCCGCATGCTGATCATGGTTAGAAACGCAAAGGCATATAACACATAGATGACCTTTCTGCTGGCCTGAGTGATATCCTTGACAAAGAATATGGAAAAGACGACACAAATAATAAACCATTCAAACCCACTGTTCAGCCCCACAGCAACAACAGCGAAAAATGAATGTACGCAGACCTCTATAAAAAGGAATATCATGACACCCAAATATTTTCTGTTCAGGAAAACAATAAAGAGAGCTATGTAAAAGGCAACGGAAAACACGTTAAAAATGGACATAAAATGACTGCCAACAGCATAAAAATAGAAAACATAAAACAAATGCGTCAGCGCTGTGCCTGCGAGCATGAGGTAAAATATTCGTAAACTTCTTCCAACTAACTTCTTCCTTTTCATAACTAAAACTTACCCCAACATCCAGCAATCGAATCAAGAATATTCCAGCGCAGGATAGCCTGAATTTCAGAATGAAAAGGCCAAAACAATCTATTTCCTGTATCCGGTCGCCTGGACGACTGCAATCAGATCATTATTCTCATCCTGAACATCGATATGAACCGAACAAATCTTTTTCCCGGATGAAACTTCATTCGCAATGGCTGTAAGAACCTTCCCTCTGGGCGATTTAATGTATGAAATATTCACATTGATGCCTACCGTAAGCATGCCCGAAGAGTTGCATGCCGCAGCAAACGCGTAATCGGCCAGCGCAAAAATAGCGCCGCCCTGAACCATGTTCACGCCATTGAGATGATTCTCAGTGACTTCCATCTGTACCCTGGCATATCCGGGCTTTACCTCGACAAGCTTTGTTCCCACCAGTTTGGCAAACCTGTCATTTTGAATAAATTGAATTAAATCTGAATCCACCATTTCACCGTCCTTTCTACCTGCTCAGTAAAAAATCATCGTGTACGAATCCTTTTATTTGCAAAAACATTTAAATTTTGCTCGTTGTGATATGACCCCCACGAACACAGTGGGGGTTTCCGTATTTATTGGCAATCCGTTATTTCAGGATAATATGTACGGTTCCGTCCTCAGCCTGTTCAAGCCCAACAATCTCACAGGTGAAGATGGGAATTTCCGATGCCGACAGTCTGAGTTTATCTCCTGGCTTTAGATACCCCAGGGAATTCTTTCTTGCATCCCAGCGTGAAACCATTGTTTCATGGATCCAACCCTGTACCCTCCGGTTTTCCTCGAAATACTCCACATTCAGCCATTGGTCTTCGGTTTTCCCGAGATATCGCAGCAGCAGCCCCGGTTCTGTCAGCTTTGCAAGCACTTCCCCGTCGGGGGTTTTACGGAAATTGACCGAGTCATCGGCCAGGGTATAATACACCTGTGGTTTCCTATCCATGACAAGTACCACGGGTTCATCCACACCTGATACATATTCCTTTTCCCAGGACACCTGGAAGGCTGTCAATGCCCGGTTGGATGCTGGTATGACCCATATTGCGACGGTAAACAGCACCAGCAAGATGCAGGATATCAGCACAACTCGAATGCTGATTGCCCCATAAGGCGGCTTCCAGAGAATGATTCGATCAAAGAACTTTGAAATGGATGTGACCACGCGAAGGAAAAAATCTTCAATATTCACCAGCGCCTGAGGAAACTTGCCGGTTTTCTTCCTGGAGCGGATTACAACCTTTCCCCATTTCCTGATGCAGAAATTTGTGACTGCGAGAAGGATTTTATGCAACAAACGCAGAACAAGCCTCAGCAGAGCAAGAAACAACGGAAAAAACACAAAAAGCACCAGGCAGGTGACAACGACTGCAGCCAGAAAAGTAACGAAAACTCTCCATGTCACGTCCAGTGATTGAATCATATGAAGGAAGACAGAAATGATCCTGTTCATCATGAATCCTCACTTTCCCAACCGGAAATTTCAATTGAAAAGTCATCCCCAAGGTCGGTATTTTCTTCCGGGCTTTCAGCTTGTCCGGGTTTTTCTGCAATTCTTTCCTGGCTGGCATCGGGCTTTTTCAGCTTCAGCGCGGCTTCCTTGTTGCGTATTTCAAACCTGTGCTCCATTTCAGCAAGCTTTATTTCGGCTTCTTTTTTCTGCCGCGCCATCTGCAGTGTATAATCCTCTTCCAGCTTTTTCACGGCTTGTTCATGCTCGTCCTGATGCCTGCGGGTTTGCTGAATCAGCTCCAATGCATTGGCGTCGGGCCTGACCAGGATGCTTTCCACGTTGACGAAAAGCCCGTAATCCTTTTCCAGGCTTTGCTGAAAGCTTGTACGGGACAAAAGCGTAAGGCTTTCCCGCTGTAAATCCTGGCTTTTGTCCGGAGCATAATTCATGCTGATATTTTCAAGATAAGGCGACAGTTTTTGCGAAACGAGCTTTGGAACATCCTTCACCATGGCACGAACAAAGAGCTCGGGATGGGCGACCCGTATGGAAAGGGTGATCTTTACAGTAAACCCGGCCAGATCGTCGGATGAACCCAGAGTTTGTTCATAGGTTCTCGGAAATTCCTGCAGTTCAACCACATAAACATTGGAATACTGACCGGCCATTAACTCGGAACGAGTGATATTGCTTCCTGACATAAAAACAGCGCAATGTTCCCCTGTTCCCAGGTAAACCCTGACGGTGCCGGGCTTTACCTGCGGCTTTTCATCAAAAATGCTTATCCCCTTGAATTCTTCCTGAACCAGTATGGGATTGAACTCACTCATGAGCTTCATCTCCTTTGTTCATAGCACTTACTCTATTTTCATGGAAGTCAGGATATGCTCGATATCCTCTTTCCCTTCCTCATCATTGCTGAACCAGGCACTCATGACTTTATAATAATCCCCGCCCTTTTCGAAATAAACGTACATCTGTACTTGTTTCATTGACTCTGTGATGGAAATCTCAATCGAATACTTATACCCTTCCATCCCAGCAACTGTTATATCTTCTACTTCTGAAAAAGCAGCATCTTCGAAATATTCCTTAAGCTGCTCCAAATCAAGTTTTGCAAGGTCCTTGGCATTGTTCACTTCACTGTAGGCATAGCCCTGCATAAGGTTGAACATGTTGGTATCCTTTTTATAGGCTACAACAACATTCGTCGTATCCTTATCCTCTTCCCAGCCCTCCGGCAGGTCAACCGTTACCTTGATGTTGGCAGGAGCGAGTGCGGGAATGTTGTCTGTATCGATATTCTCCGCCTTATCCAGCAGTTCCTCGGTTTTATCATCCAGTTGAACAGGCAGATCTTCAATTTGCTCCCTGGCAGCATTGATCTCGTCTTCGGGGGTTTTCTTCCTGCCGCATGCGGTAAACACAGAGAACATCATCGCGACAACTAAAAGGATTGGAATCAGCCTTTTTGACATTTCTTCATCCTCCTATACATATTTTGGGTGCTCTGTTCACATTGTATCATAATCCCTAAAAAATGCGAAGCCTTAAAAAGTTCTCTTTTACAAATTCAAATTGGAGGATCCGCTTCAAGGCCTGCTCCATGGATTTCTCCAGCGCTTCATGGGTCAGCAGCACGATGGGGACATAATTCTCTTTCTCATGGGTTTCCAGCTGCACCATGGAAGAAATCGATATACCGCAGTCAGCCAGTACGCCTGAAATTTTCGTCAGCACACCCGGAATATCCCTTGTGAAAAACCTTAAATAAAACCGATTTGTGATTTCGTCGTTGGGAATCAGCTTTACTTCCGTGGTGGGTTTCATCATTGAGCTTCTCAGTTTTTCCCCGTTATTGCACAACCGTCCGGACAGATCCACAATGTCGCTGACAATGGCGCTGGCGGTAGGTCTTTCCCCCGCTCCGGGGCCATAAAACATCGTATTGCCAACAAAATCTCCACTGACAAAAATAGCGTTCAGCTCGTTGCTGACGGCAGAAAGCAGATGCTTGCTGCTGATCAGCGTGGGATGTACTCTTAAATCAAGGCCGCCGTTTATCACGCGATAAATGGCCAGCAGCTTGATGGTGTATCCGAAGGATTTGGCAAAATCAATATCCAGTTTGGTGATATCGGTAATACCCTCCATATAGATGCTTTCATAGGGGACAAAGCTGTTTGAAGCTATGGACGCAAGGATGGTAAGCTTGTGGGCGGCGTCCCCCCCGCTGACATCAAGTGTGGGATCTGCTTCGGCAAAGCCTCTCTCCTGAGCACCCTTTAGTGCTTCGGAGAATTCAAGGCCTTCCTGGTACATCTTTGTGAGAATATAGTTGGAGGTTCCATTTAAAATACCATAAATGCTTTCAATATTATTGGCTATCAAGCCTTCTCTAAGGCCCTTGATGATGGGTATGCCACCGCCGACGCTGGCTTCAAACATGAGATTGACGCCATTTTCCCAGGCTGTTTTGAACAGCTCACGGCCATGGGTTGCAATCAGCGCCTTGTTGGCCGTTACCACATGCTTGCCATTTTGCAGGGCTTTGGATATGAAGCTGAAAGCAGGCTGATACCCGCCGATGGTTTCCACAATAACACTGATTTCGGGGTCGTCGAGCAACTCATTGACATCGGTGGTGCAGTGAACGGTGGTCAGATCAATAATTCTCTCTCTGCTCCAGTCGAGCTCTGAAATGGCCTTCAGGTTAAATGTAATCCCGCTGCGGGTTTTCAAAAGCTCCCGCTGCTGCAGCAATACCCTTGCCACACCGGTTCCAACCGTTCCCAATCCGATAATTCCAATATGAATTTGTTCATTTTTCATAAAGCTGCTCCTATCTCAGGGTTCTTTTAGTCCTACCAAAGGCTTTTCCCATTGGATTTTCTTCGAATACCCTGTTTGAAATTGTTTTCATTATGTACCTTCAGTATAAAAAGCAAGCGCATCTCACCAATAATATGCGCTTATCCGATTAGCGATATTATATCCTGATTATCCGCGGGGTTCAACAAGATCTGTCACCTTTTTTCAGATTGTTTTTGATCTTTTATTACCCATATTAGCTCAGTCCCATCAAATTATTCAAAAACAATTGTCTTTACCTGCCGGAGATGTGTTTTAGTATCTCACCAGCCTGAACGTTACTCCTGTGAAACCTGCCATTGTTTCGCAGGAGTAACGCCGGAGCAATGTGAAGGACCCAAATCAGCAAAAAACTCTTTGTTTGTGTGCTGCTTTTATGCTAGTATAAAATGCAGGTACCATTCTCGTCTTTTTTTAAACGATTGAACAGGAGGATATACCATGTTGGAAAGCAATGTCCGGATTGCGGACAGAATTCGGGAGCTCAGGGAGATCTCCGACATATCCTGCAACACGCTTGCACAAAGGTTGAACATTTCCCTCGATACCTATATGGAATATGAGAATGCCCAGACCGGTATCCCTATCAGTAAATTGTATGAAATTGCCGGAATTCTGGGGGTACAGCTGACAGAGCTGTTAACCGGCACATCCCCCCACCTGCGATCTTACTGCCATGTGAAAAAGGGCGAGGCCCCTTATATTGAAAGATATAAGGGTTATCAGTTCCAAAACCTTGCCTTCAATTTTGCAAACAAAAAAATAGAGCCTCTTCTGGTCACTATTGAGCCGGAAGAAAACAAGCAAATGTCGCTGGTCACTCACCCCGGCCAGGAATTCAATTATGTTCTTGAGGGGCAAATCAAAATCATCCTGGGGGGCACTGAAATCATCATGGAGCCCGGCGATTCGATCTATTTTGATCCCACCATTCCCCACGGCCAGACAGCCGTAGATAACAGCCCTGGCAAGTTTTTAACCGTCATCCTGCATGATACACCATAGACCTGCCGCTTTACAGGTCTTTACGGTAAAGAACATGACCGCATGAATCGCATTCCCCTTACAGGTTTATACAGTAAAAGAACATGGCTGCCAGGGATAGCCTTCTGATTATATGTTTTTGAGGAGATTTAACATGCTTGAAAAATTCCTTCCACGGACAGAATTTCATTCCTATGAAGATTTTAAAACAAACTATAAAGTGAATAAACCCGAAAACTTCAATTTCGCCTATGATGTCATCGATGCCTGGGCCCAGGAAGCGCCGGATAAAACCGCCATGGTCTGGTGCAACGACGCAGGGGATGAAAAAACCTTTTCCTTTCAGGACTTTAAATGGCTGAGCGACAAGGCTGCAAATGTGTTTAAGAAGTGTGGTTTAGGCAAGGGTGACGTCGTCATGCTGATCCTGAAAAGGCGTTGGCAATACTGGGTTTGCACCCTGGCATTGCAGAAACTGGGGGCCATATCTATTCCGGCCACCGCCCAACTGACAAAAAAGGATATTGCTTACCGGAACAATGCCGCATCTGTGAAAATGATCCTTTCGGTAACCGACCCTGAGATCATGACCTTTGTCGAGCAAGCCATGGAGGAATCTCCAACGGTTATCTGCAAGGCGCTGGTGGGTGGGTGCGCGGATGGCTGGCTGGACTTTGATCGGGAACTGGAAGACGCCTGTGAGGTTTGGGAACGACCCCAGGGCACTAATGCCGCCGGAGGCAACGACACCATGCTGATGTATTTTACCTCCGGCACTACCGGTATGCCAAAAATTGTTGTGCATGACTTTTTTCACCCCCTTGGGCACATCGTTACGGCCCATTACTGGCAGGGATTGGGCGAAAATGGGCTGCATCTGACCGTATCCGATTCGGGATGGGCAAAATGCGGCTGGGGTAAAATCTATGGACAATGGATTTGTGGAGTGGCCCTGTTTGTCTATGACATGGACAAATTTGTACCCGACAGGCTGCTGAAAATGGTGGAGAAATATAGGATCACTTCTTTCTGTGCACCTCCAACCATTTATCGTTTTTTACTGCAGGAAGGGCTGTCGCGTTATGACCTTTCCTCTGTCAAAAAGGCCTGTACGGCTGGTGAACCGTTGAATCCGGAGGTTTTCAACCAGTTCAGGAAGGCTACCGGTCTTCAGATCATTGAAGGCTTTGGCCAAACCGAGGGAACTGTGCTTTGTGCCAATTTTGAATGGCTTACCCCCAAGCCCGGCTCCATGGGAAAGCCTTCCCCGCTGTATGATTTGGACATTGTGGATGAAAACGGCTGCTCCTGCTCTGTAGGCACAGAGGGCAGCATCGTTGTCAAGAACCTGGACAAGGGCTTGCCACCAGGCTTGTTCAGGGGCTATTTCCGGGATGAGGAGGCCACCTCCCGGGTTTGGAATAATGGTGCCTATAATACGGGAGATGTGGCCTGGCGCGATGAAGACGGGTATTTCTGGTTTGTAGGCCGGTCCGATGATGTGATCAAATGCTCGGGCTACAGAATTGGCCCGTTTGAAGTGGAGAGCGCCCTGATCGAACATCCTTCCGTATTGGAATGCGCCGTTACCGCCGTTCCCGACAAAATCAGAGGGCAGATTGTCAAGGCAACCATCGTGCTGAAAAAGGGATGGACTGGAAGCGATGTGCTTGTAAAGGAATTGCAGGATCATGTCAAGAAGGTCACTGCGCCTTACAAATACCCCAGAAAGATTGAATTTGTCGAAGAGCTTCCCAAAACCGTGGGCGGAAAAATTAAGCGGGCTGAAATAAGACAGAGCGATAACGAGTAGTTTCATATCAAGCGAACCTAATCCTTTACGCATAAGCTTTGCAACAATCAGACTAAAGATGTTAAGGGCTGCCTTCTTACGAAGCAGCCCTTTTCTGCTGTGTCTTGGCGGGGGACACTCCGCAGAAACAAAAGGGGACACTCCGCAGAATCAAAAGGGGACTTTCCGCAAAAAGGATGGCCCGCGAAGCAGCGGCGTGTCCCCTTACCAAAGAACCCACGAAGCAGCGGCTGGTCGCAATCTGAAGATTGGCTGGCCGCAATCTGAAGATTGGCTGGCCGCAATCTGAAGATTGCTGCTCGCCCATGCATCCCGGCTGCTCGCCCATGCATCCCGGCTGCTCGCTCATGCATCCCGGGTGTGTTCCCCTACCTAAATGATAGAATTTTCAATAAAGTAACAGTATCGTCTCATTGTCTGCACAGCTTACGCTGTGTATAATAAAAATGGTTTTAACCGATATGTGGTTCATAGCGTTATTTCAGTGTCCTGTTTAAAAAGCTTGAGGGTATCATACCTACGAAATTTAGAGATAAACTGAATAGTTGAAAACCGGAAAGGAGTAAAACGATGATAAAGTTTGGTACAGGTGGCTTCCGAGCCATCATTGGAGAAGAATTTACAAGGGCAAACCTGGAGCTTCTGACGCAGGGGCTTGCAAATAAAATCATTCGTGAAAACCTCCAGCGATATCCTGTGGTGATTGGGTATGACAGGCGCTTTCTATCTGTTACTGCTACCAAATGGTGCGCTCAGGTGCTTGCCGGCAACGGAATTGTTACGCAGGTGATCACGGAGCAGGCGCCCACCCCCTTGATCATGTTTACGATAAAAAGCAATGGCACGAAATATGGTATGGCTGTTACGGCAAGCCATAATCCAGCTGAGTATAATGGTATCAAGGTATTTACCGAAGGGGGCCGGGACGCCTCGGAAGAGGTTACCAGGGATATCGAAGCCGAAATCGGAAAAATCACTGCTGGTGACGTGCGGCTTTTGGATTACGATAAGGCAAGAGTTTTGGGTATTGTGAAGGAAATCAACCCCAAAAATGAGTACATCGATAAAATTTTATCGGTGCTGGATCTGGATGCGATTAAGAAACGGCAGCCCAAAATTTTATTTGACCCGATGTACGGCGTTGGAAAGACATCCCTTCAAACCATTCTCATTACGGCCCGCTGCGATATGGATGTGATCCACGACCGCCATGATCCTCTTTTTGGAGGAAGACTTCCCGCCCCGACCAATGATACGCTCAGAAGGCTGAGCCTTATGGTCTACGAGGGACAATATGACCTGGGTATCGGCACAGACGGCGATGCCGACCGGATAGGCCTGGTGGATGCCAATGGTAAATTCATTCATCCCAATGATATCCTCGTCCTGCTTTACTATTATCTTCACGAATATAAGAACTGGAAAGGATCCGTGGTTAGAAATGTCGCTACAACCCACCTTCTGGACAGGCTTGCGGCAAGCTTTGGCGAGGACTGCCACGAGGTTCCCGTTGGGTTTAAGCATATTTCGTCCAAAATGGACGAAACAAACGCCCTGATCGGTGGTGAAAGTTCCGGCGGGCTCACCGTACGGGGACATATTCACGGCAAGGACGGCATTTACGCGGCAGCCCTTCTGGTTGAAATGCTTTGTGTGATCGGAAAACCCTTTTCAGAAATTATCGATGACATTCAGCTTAAGCTTGGGAAGCTTGAAATGAGCGAATTTGACACAAGGTTCACAGCGGAGAAGAAGCTGGAGCTGCAGGATTTATTGTTCATAAGAAAGCTGCTGCCCGTCTTTTCCGAAGAAATTGACAAGGTAACCTGGCTGGACGGCTGCAAGGTTACTTTTAAAAACGGGGGTTGGATCATCTGCCGCTTTTCGGGCACCGAGCCGCTTCTCCGGATTTTTTGCGAGCAGGAAACCATGGAAAAGGCCAATGTACTGATCAATGAGATGCGAGCCTTTTTGGGGCTGTAAAAAGGACGGCTTTTTACCATCAAATAAAGCCGTCCTGTAAGGTTAATGTTCAATATAATCGGTTTATTCAAACGTGTTTTTAGCCTCCTTCAGCTTGTTCAGATCGCTGGTCAGGTTAAAAATAGGCTTGTAACCTATGAATGACCCAAACTGTACTGTCCCGTTTTATGACATAACCATCCTCCTTCAATCACATTAAGCGTTTCATTTGTTATATAGCAAATGAAAGAATCATATCATCTTGAAAGTGAATATCTGTTCACTGCATAACATAAGAATCAGGCTTTTTTGTTCTGTGGAGTGCATAGCCTAATAGTACATCAGATTTCCCAGCACTCCTGTTATAAGAGATACGATCAGAATGATAACGCCGCTAATATCTCCGATGATACACATCAGCTTCGCATCTTTCAGCTTTTTCTGAGCTTCCTCATCGGTAGTAGCATTCTTTGCCTGTGAACTGAATACTATTCCTACGATGCCAAGGGGAACACAGCAGAAAAGGGTTGTCAGAATGGACCATATCAGAATTCCTGTATTGTCAACGGGCTGCTGCGACTGATATGGCTGATGGTTGCCGTACGAATTATACTGATTATACTGTGGGTTGTACTGCTGATTGCTCTGCTGGTTATATGACTGGTTGGGCTGTTGGTTATATGACTGGTTCGGCTGCTGAGTAGACTGTGAAGAGTATTGATTTATCGGTTGCTGTTCATTTGGATCGCCCTGCCCTTCCTGCAATGCACCGCACTTGGGGCAAAACACATTTTCATTTCCGATTTCGGATCCGCATTTTCCACAAAAAGCCATAACATTCCCTCCTGGAATTTGATAATATATATCGTTCGTTTTACTTTACCGTAAAACTAGGGTGCCAGATAGGTAAACGGGTATATGGGTATATTCCGGACAACGGAGTATACCAGCGTCAACAGGGTATAAAAATATGCCTGGTTCAGTGTTATCGGGATAAAGGGCAGAATATTTCTTCGAGTAACCAGCTTTAAATAGCCCTGCACAACAAGATATATCACCAATGGTAACAGTATGACGAACACGGGATTATAATCGAAGGCTTGAAGAATTTTACCGTGAAGAAGAGAATACAAAGCCCTGCCGCTGCCACAACCGGGGCAGTATAGACCTGTGAGCGAATAGACGACACAACTGGGCAGCGGGCTGGAGTTACTGCCGGAAAAGTACAGATAAACCAACCCGGAAAGGATCAGCAAGGGAACGAGAACAGCGAAACAAGCCCTTAAAAGAACGTTTTTCAAAAGCTTTGCCACAATTCCTGCGAGCTTGTCATATAAATGATCCTGTTTTCGCACTGCAGTTTCGGTAACGTTCATGATAACCTCACCAGAATGCTCCCTTCGTTTTTCTTTCAGCCAAATATGCGGTGTTGAATGCTTTCAGCCCTGCTTGATGAGAGAGCTTTTCCCCCTTTTGAATTCTCCAACCACGGCCACACGAAAGGTTCTGGTTTTCAAAGTATCGATCACTTTGGAAATCCGCTCAACCTCCAGTTCATTTTTCACAGCCTTTTGCAGTTCCCTTAATTGTATCATCTCTCCATACAATTGAAACTCAAGTTCTATATAGCTCTCTACTGCTGATACCATGGGTTACCTGCCCCGTATTAACACTACATAAAAGTTTACTGTCATATCCTGTTAAGAACTATTATATAATCGATGGCAGGGTTTTTCAACGGAAATGACAATTTTACCGAAAACTATCTACTTGTCGCATGATTCATTACTCTTGTGTGTTATCTATTCGGCGAACACCAAACAAAGGGAAGACGATGTTCGAAAACGCCTTACCCATCGTGTGGGCTTTTAACGAATTTAGCGCAACCACAGATTGTCAGATTTGTTTCAGTTGGTTGGTGGTATTATTGTTCTGATCATTGTATGCTATTACTGAGGTGATCATAATGAAGTTTCAGGATAAGTTACAGATACTCAGAAAGCAGAAGGGGATTTCTCAGGAAAAGCTGGCAGAGAAAATTGGAGTCTCCCGGCAGGCCGTAGCAAAGTGGGAAGTAGGCCAGTCATACCCGGACATGGACAACCTCATCCTTCTCAGTGAGCTTTTCAGGACCAGCATTGACAGGCTTGTGAAGGATTATGAAGATGAAAACTGTACGTATGACAGTGCCCCCACATCTCCCTTGATAGATGATACGATGATCGACTTTTTGATTCGCGCAAAAAAGTCCACTTATGCAGCAAAAGGAGCCGAAGTCAATCCATCCAGACCGAACTCCCATGATCTTCAGTTTGTTGAAAACAAGTTCAAGTATATCGATACCTATCTTGGTGGAGAGAAGTTTGCCGGGGAGGAAGCCGTCTGGTTTGAGGACAAGCCCTTCTGGTCCATGAACTATGTCGGTCGGGTTTTAGCAGAAGGATTTTCAGGAGATTTTCTGAAAGAATGCCTGCTGCTTGTTCCGAAGGAATACCCCTTCCGCGGCCCATTGGTACACCGGAACGGAGACTTTACCTATCATTGTGTCATCAATGGCGAATTTGAATGGTTTAGTGGTTACGAAGAAATCTTTGCTGGCGGTACCAGGGTTTTTGAGTGCGTGTTCCATGGGGGAGCCATCAAGTGATCACCTGCACTGCCTGCTCATACAGGATCACAACATTACTTTTTTAATACTGCATGCAGGCATTCAGTCTGAATAGCCGTTCTTTCTGAAAAGCCCCGGGATCGAAGAACAGCTCCATCGCGGGGCTGTTCTTTCAGGCATAATTCTTAGTTCTAATCCCTGTTTTCCGATTATTCGATGATAAACAATGATACAGCACTCTCCAACTCTTTTGCCATGTCATTCATGCCTTTGGAGAGGTTTGTAAGGACTTCGGCGCTGGCCATTTGCTCTTCAGTGCTTGCGGAGATCTCTTCACTGGTTGCGGCAGATTCCTGCGATACGGCCGATATGGTTTCCATGGAGGAAAGGGTCTTTTCCCTCAGCGTCAACATACTGTTCACGGATTCACCCATGGTGTCCATACGGGCACTGATGTCTTTCATCGAAGCAGATATCATGTTAAACGCTTTATCGGTCCGGGTCACGGCAACCGACTGTTCCTGAATGATACTGCTGGAATTGTTTGCTTCAGAAACAGCATGCTCGGTTTTATTATTGATGGTATTGATAATATTGTTGATCATGATAGAGGCATCTTTGGACTGATCCGCCAGCTTCTTCACTTCTTCGGCCACAACCGCAAAACCTCTGCCGGCTTCGCCGGCCCGGGCCGCTTCGATGGCAGCGTTCAGGGACAGCAGGTTGGTTTGATCCGCGATACCAACGATGACCTTAACGATTTTCCGAATTTCTTTCATGTCGTTATTCAGGCTGTTGATCTCATCGACAATTTTTATAGACGCCTCCTTTGTTTGAGCGGCCTTGTCATTGAGTGTCCTGACGGTTGCGAGGGCTTGCGTGCTGGTTCCTTCTGCGCCGGAAATCAATGTCGAGATCTCAGACAGATTACTGGTCACTCGATTGATCCCGTCGGAAAGATCATTCATGTAATTTACGCTTTGAGATACTTCCTGCGCTTGCTCTGTAGAACCCCTGGCAACCTCCTGCAGGGTCATAGCAATTTGTTCGGAGGATCGATAGGTTTGCTCGGAGGATCCCGAAATATTTTCGGAGGTGTTCAAAACCGCTTCAACCGATAGTTTGACCTTTTGGATCAAGCCTTTAATATTTCGGAGCATATCGTCATAATTACAGATAACCTCGCCGATCTCGTCCCTGCTTTTATCGGGGACTACCCCTGTAAAGTCTCCTTCCTTTGCTTTACGCATAAGGTCTACAAGCCTGGACAGCGGATTGGATATGCTGTTTGAGATGGCAAAGGCTACAAGGATAGCCAGAAGAAAAACAATAATGGCTATCAGGACGATCTGCCGACCAATGGTTAATGAGGATGAATAGATATAACTGAAGGGTGTGATGGTGACAATATAAAACGGTGTTTTCTCAATTTTGGCATAATTACAGTGAACCTTTTCATTCAGGACAAAATCCTGGCTTGAGATCAAAGCATTATCTCTACTGGCTAAATCTCTTTTTATGTTTTCGATTAACCCAGTCTGATGGTAAATGCTTCCTTTTACATTTTCTTCACGGTTGGAATAAATGATTCGACCTTCATCGGTAAGAACCAGAACATCCACAGATTCTCCCAAATCAAAGGTATCAAACATTTTATCGATAGCGGTTGTAGACAAGGAAACCATGATATTCCCTAAAGTCTTTCCGGTATCAACATGGTTAGCCCTTCTGAAATATACAGCCTTTCCCGTCGAATCGGTGTACCATTTTTCGTTCTCCCCGCTATCGATAAACATTGTATTCAGCTCATCAATCTCGATCTCAAAGGTTGTAGTCCCCGCGATAAAGCGCTGATCGTTGGTATAGGGAAAAAAGACAAGGCCCCAAAGTGAACTGTTCTGAGTGAGTTTACCGGTTAACTCCTTGCCCATGTTGGTCTTCAAATTGATTTTTGCACTCATATCCAGCGTTTCGTAGTTCCCGAAGTTATCCTGTATAACGTTCGAAAGCATTAAGCTGCCGGCGGTCTCCATAGTCTTTGCCATTTCCTTCGTTGTAATGGTACTGAACTGGGTGACGACCTGCTCGGTATACTGTTTAATGGTATCTGTCAAGGCATTTTTCGAGCGGCTGTATGCCGAAGTGCCCAGAATGATTAATGGAATCAGGGATAAAAGAAGAAAAGCAATGATAAGCCGCCATTTGATCTTAATTTTTCTTAGAAAACCCATCCGGTAGTCACTGAATACCATTGAAAGCTTTCCAGTGTATTTTTTAAGAAAGTCAGATACCGAGAATCCTTTGCCCTTATTTTTAGTGGAACTTTCTTTCTCTTTTTTCATCATATCCATCCCCCGCTTATTTGCCTCTCGTTTCAAAGCCAAAACAAAAGATGCTATTTCTACTGAGAAAGCATTTTATATACACTGACCTGAATGAAACCCAGAGGAAATGCAAAAACATATCATATGGATTACATTAAGTAATAAATACCCCTTTTCCATGGATTTACACAACCTTTATCGATTTTAATAGAATTTAGTAAAAGAGGTGCGTACCAAGGGAGCGTACCAGAGGAGTGTACCAACTGGAACGCTCCACAAGCCTCGACCAATTAATTACAAACTCCCAATGATAAAAACGGGGGTTTGGTCCGAGGTCTTCAGGTGTCAAGGGGTGTAAAATAATCCTTCAGCTCGGTAAAAATTAAGCTTCCAAGGCGGGTGACGCCGCCAAAAAGATGCTTTTGCATCAGGGGCCTGATAGCATCAGAATCCCCATTTTCAATCGCTGTTAAAATGGCTTCGTGCTCCTGAACAATCTGCCCGAAGTTTTTGATCTCAACGATATCCAGCATCCTGAAACGTGTGTAATGGCAGTCTGATTTTTGGATGCTTTCCCACAGGAAGCTCTTTCTGGTCGCCGCAAACCAGATTTCATGCAATTGGCCGTCTAAAACATAGAACTGGCTGGCATCAAAGGTTTCGCCCCGAATAAGCTGGCGTTGTGAGTTGATGATGTGCCTGATTTTTTCGAGGTCGACCAGGTTCAGCATTTTCATGAAATCCTCCAGTACGAAGGTTTCAACCGCCATGCGCTGATAAATGATTTGGTTGATGATGTCAAAATTCATCAGCGTAACCTGGGTACCCTTATAGGGTGTAACGGTAACAAGGCCGCAAAGCCTTAACTCCTGAAGAACGCTTCGTATGGGAGATCGTGAAACACCGAACCGGGCACAGAGTGTGTTTTCACTCAGAAGTGATCCGGGCTTTATTTTCAAGGAAAGAATTTCATGCTCGAGTATACGAAAAATGTCTTTACTGGCATAGCTGTCGTTCATCGAAATGTCTCCTTTACCAAACCTGTATACAAAATTTAATGTGGATACAAGTTGCACTTCCTTTCTAGTTTATCGCAGACAAAAATTTCTGTCAAGCCGTTAACCTCCTTGTATCAAGGGCCTCTTTAAACCCAATTATGAATACTTATCCACATGAAATCTGATGCAAAAATCCCCATTTTATGCTCTGCAAATCCTATGATTCGTCATATTCTGCGGGGTTTTTTGATGTTTTATGTAAAATGTGAATACAAGTTTATAACAATTTTCGGAAATATCAATAAACTACTTGACGCACCATACAATATTTGAAATAATGTGAATACAAGTCGCGCCCACATCATAGATTATTGTTGTCTAAACACTGATATTTACACCATGAAAAACTACTTTGTATACAAGTTATGGGGTTCCCTGGTATCGCAGAAGTTCAAAAGCATTCTTCATTCATTGATTAAAAAGGAGTGGTAAAATGAAAAAAGCATTCGTACTCATTCTTGTGCTCATGATCACAGTGACTATGGCTGCCTGCGTCATCACCCCAATTCCCGCTGAAAATACTGGAAGCAGCAATACCGGTACATCCGAAAAGGCTGTAAAAATCATTTTGGCGCATTTTGGCGCCCCCAACGAGCCAGTCACCTCCGCGGCTGAAACCTTTAAAAAAGAAGTTGAAAAACTTTCCAATGGCAGTATTACAGTAGAGATTCACGGTGCCAGCGAGCTGGGCAACGCAAAGGAAATGACCGAGCAAACTGCCATGGGCGCCATTCAGGCCTGTCTTGTTTCCCAGGGCTCTCTCGACAAATATGATATCCGTTATGCACTGGTTACCGCACCTTATGTGTACAGCGGATACGAGCACGCATACGCCGTGGTGGATGGTGCTTTTGCTCAATGGGTGGACGACGGCACACTGGAATCCAAGGGGCTTCATAATGTGGGCCCCTGGGACTATGGTTTCCGCTGCCTTACCAACTCAGTGCGCGAAGTTAAAGCCCCCGCGGACGTGAAGGGCTTAAAAATCCGCACCCCCAGCGAAGTGCAGAAGGTCGCCTGCTTTGAAGCCTTAGGAGCCGATGTGCAGCAGGTCGCCTTCAGCGAGCTGATTACGGCTTTGAAGCAGAGCACCGTGGATGGTCAGGAAAACCCCCTGTCTACCATCTACAACAACAGCATGTGGGAGGCAAATCAAAAATATCTGGCCTTAACGCGCCATACCTGGGAAGCGGTTAACCTGACCGTCAGCAATACCTTCTGGGAGGGGTTGACCGATGCACAGCGAGCACTCATCGAAAAAGCCAGTGCTACTGCCCGCGATCAGATGCGTAACGAGGTGCAGAACAGTGAAACCGATTATATCCAAAAGCTGAAGGATAAAGGGATCACCGTATCCGAAGTGAACATGGATGAATTCAAGGCTGCAATGGCTCCAGCCTGGGACGCTGTTGCTGAATACGAGGGAAGCTCCGATGACATGGCGAAATTCCTGAAAATCGTCGAGGATGCGAAACCCTAAGCGCACAGACCGTCCTGCCTGCATTTTTTCCGATGGTGACAACTGCCAGGCCTTGGCATATCATCAGGCGGTAAGAATACTTTTACACAGGTTTAAAAAACCGGCCTGTAACCCGGCCAGTCATTTTACAGGGGAATGGCAGCGCTTTGGCAGGCGGATGCCATTCTCCTTTCTGAATTTATCTTTAAGAAGGGGTGAGTTCTCCCGTGATTGCTTTAATTGTGTGCATATTGCTGATACTTTTGATGGTTATCGGTGTTCCGGTATGCGTGGCCATGGGTGCCACAAGTGCGGGCGTTTTTGCGTCGATGGGCTACACCGATATTCTGGCGGTTATGGCACAGCGGATCTATAATGGCACCACCGGTTTCACACTGCTGGCTATCCCGTTTTTCATCCTCGCCGGAAACCTGATGAATACTGGCGGGATCACCGACCGCATCTATAATTTTGCCAACGCGATGGTCGGACGCTGGCCTGGAGGCTTGGGCCAGGTGAATGTATTTGGCAGCGTCATCTTTGCCGGTATGTCCGGCGCCGCGGTAGCCGACGCGGCCGGCCTTGGTCTGATTGAAATAAAGGCAATGGACGATGCCGGGTACGACCACACTTTCAGTTCGGCCGTTACGGCGGCTTCTTCCACAATTGCCCCGGTCATTCCGCCATCCATCCCGTTTGTAATCTTTTCTTCGGTAACGGGGGTCTCAGTAGCCAAGCTGTTTGCAGCAGGGATCATTCCCGGGCTGTTGATGGCCCTTTCCATGTCCGTTGTGGTTTATATCATCTCCAAACGAAGAAAGTTTCCGGTCAACCCTCCCATGCCGTGGAAGCAGCGGTTGAAATATTTCTGGCAGGCAATTCCAAGCTTATTGTGTGTCGCGATCATCATCGGCGGTATTTGGAGCGGTATTTTCACAGCCACCGAAGCTGCAATCGTAGCCTGTGTCTATGCGCTGCTCCTGTCAACCATCGGGTATAAACAGCTGAAATTAAAGGATCTTGGCAAAATCGTCTATGACAGCCTCATCACCAGCTGCAAAACCATGTTTATTATCGCAATTGCCAATTTCCTGGCTTATTTCATGCTGCACCAGCGCATCCCGAACCAGGTGATCAATGGGCTGATGGGTGTGACCACCAATCCGTCTGTTTTGATTTTATTGATAATCTTTGTTCTGATCGTGCTGGGTTGTTTTTTGGAGGGAGTATCAGTGATTCTGATCACAACCCCCATTTTCCTGCCTATCATTGATGCCATCGGGATGAATTATGTACAATTTGGTGTGATCATGGTTCTGGCCTCAATGATAGGTCTATTGACACCGCCTGTTGGAATGAGCCTGTATGCGGTGTGCAGCGTGGCAAAAATCAGGCTTGCGGAGCTGTCGAAAGCGGTATTGCCCTATGTTTTTGGTATTTTTGTTGTTCTGCTGCTTTGCGCTTTCTGGGAACCGCTGTCCTTATGGTTACCCTCCATGATCGGGTAAGGAGTGTACAATGATGAAAGCATTAAAAAAGATGGATGAAGTTTTGGAACTGGTGATGCGCTGGTTTGTTATCGCGATGTTCATCGGAATCGGTATATTATTGTTTGGCCGGGTAATTATACGGGTTGGACGGATTCACATTCCCATGTCCTGGTCTGACGAGATAGTGGAGTGGATGATGGCATGGATGATCTTTACCGGTGCCACCTTGCTGGTGAGATATGGTGATCATTTCCGGGTTGATTTGCTGCAGGAGAAGTTTAAGGACCGTCCTTGGGTGAATGTTTTGAATGTTCTCATTACGATATTAAGCATTGCATTCTACGCCACACTGCTATACTATTCGATTCTGCTTGTAAAGGGAGCCAACTGGTTCTCTCCCATTCTGAAGGTATCCACGCGGGTGCCCTACCTCAGCATGCCCGTTAACTGTGTGCTGATCCTGTTCTATCTGGTACGGGATCTGGTTGTTGAAATGAATGGGTTCAAAAAGCTTCGCCCACAGGCATCTCCTGATGTGAAAAAGGAAGCGGCCTGACAAGGTCATGTTGAAAAAGTTTAATCCTATCTTGCTTGAGCTGTCCGAAATAGCTTCAGCTTATTTGGGCAGTTTCTTTTTCGCCCGGAAAGGCCCCCGCCAATATTCGCGGAGGCCTTTTGTTCCTTTCAGGCAATCCATTCCTCAACAGACTTTTTTGAACCTCAAGCTTTGATAACGTTATAAGCTGGCGCTGAAACCATCTTTACCTTTGTGGTGTAGTGAGAAAACATATGCTTGTGCAGCATTACCAACCAAGGCTAAAATAAATGGGGACAGAGCGAATAACACAGTTATCTGTTTTGCCTAATCCTTAATTCTATGATACCATATCAGGCCCAGCATAATTTTATCCTCTTCCTGGTCGTAATCATCAATGAACTCCAAACTTATCCTGTCACCCATGTGTCTTTCCTCATAAATAAGCATCAACGGAGTTCCCTCGTAAAGGGTTTCAATTTCATCATAATAAGTAATGGTATTTCCGATCAATTGATATTTTCCAGTTTGAATAACAATGCCGTCTTTCATTCCTCCGCAGCTTGCTGCAACCACCCTATAGGTTCCGTCAGGGTTGAAGGAATAGCTCCAGTCAAAAGAAGGCAGACTGATCGTCCCCGTCACCATATCTTTATATCCTGTAAAGAGGTTTACATCAGAAGAGGACCAGGAACCTTCTAAAACCGCTTGTGGGAAGTTATTGGGATATTGAAAGCACCACCTTCCCTGAAACAGCGTATTCTGCATTTCAAACATTTCAATGAACAGATTCACTGGAACATATACCGTATCTCCCTCTTGATAAGGTGCAACGGTAATATCAATCTCTTGCCCGGCCAAATACGCCGTGGGGCTGCCAACATTCATAATCACCTGTATCGTGATTTCTCCCTGATCGTTTTTCCAGCCGACAGAGATTTTCCCGTCCTTAAGGGTTACCTCAGGATACTTATATTCTGAGTTGGGCATTTGGAAGACATACTTAAACCGCTCAAAGGGAAGAAAAATATAGCTATCTCCTTCGAGCTCCTTTATCCTGTATTCGTCTTCCTTAAACTCCGAACTTAATATGATAATGCCTCCATTCCATCTCTGGTTGTCTGTTTGCGCTGAACCGCCCCCGGGCTGATGATCTTTTGTCCCGATAAACCATTCATAGGCCCGGGTACAGACTATCACAGCCACTTCACGAGAGCTTTCTCCGTCAGGATCAAACCTGAATGTACCGTCCTTGTTGTCAATACCTTTAATGATGCCTGCTTTCGAGCAGTAGTAAACACCGTCCTGAGCCCAGTTGTCGATCAGGTTGTCATCTGAGAATTTAGTGCCGGAGGAGGCAGAAAAATCCCCATTTGGGTCCATCGTTTTCAAGGTTCTGAACAAAAAGGTTGCTATTTGCTCACGGGTAACAAGCAGCTCCGGGCCAAACTTGCCGCCGCCAATGCCCCCTGTGATTCTCAGGTTGGCAGCCTTTAGGATTTCCGGGTTATTCGTATCGGAAAAGCTTTCATTTCCCGTCTGGGCTGTTTTTCCGGTATAGGTTTCATACAGCCGAACGGCAATTTCTGCAAACTCCTCCCGGGTAATACTTGCAGCCATGTTGTTTTTAATTTTGTCTGTTATCAGTTTGTATACTACAGCCTTGTCCAGTTCGGGCACCGCCCAGTCTGAAGCACCTTTGTAACCGCCTGTCGCGGCTTGAGACCTTATTGGAGTAAATGTAAAAAGTAAGGTGACACACAGAAGCATCAGGATAACTGTTTTTTTCATCCTTATCTCTCCTTTTCGTTCTGCAGTATGACACATCATCTTTTCGCCACCCGTCGCCAGCCTCCTGGGCCCCCAGGGGGTTAAAGCTTTGGAAGAGGCGGAAGGAAATTTACCTTAACCTCGCTATCATGTTTGCAGATTCATTATATCAACAGCCATATTCATCTGCAATGCTATTTGAATATAATGGTAATACAGCTGTGCAACGAAGCACAACGACCAGCTTTTCACGTGATAATCGGAAGCAACCGCACGCCTTTTACTATAGCAAAACACACCTTTTTATATGTAATCAGTTTGCAGGCATATTATAAAAATGAATACAACTGCTTGCAGTTATTAATATCCAACGAAGATATTATTGAAAAAGCATACAAATTTTCAGATACAGGTGGATGATTTTTCCTTGCTTTACGTATATAATTATTTGCAGGAAACCTTTACTGTGTGGTATACACCAACTCTATTTCGAATGGGGGAAAACATGAAATGGCAATAAAACAACTCATGGCCTTTTGCACCCTAATCATTCTGCTTTGCTCTTTACCCTTCAATGCAGTTGCAGAAAATGCACCACCGACTACCATTGGCGCACCGGATCACTCAGGTGAACTTTATGGTTGGGGCGATGGCTTGGCTCTTACTGTCAGCATACTGGAAGATGTGTCACCATGGAGCCAGGCTTCCTCCTGGGCTGTTCCTGAACTGAAGAAAGCGGCTGAAAATGCACTGATTCCAGACATTTTAAGCGGCGCTGATATGACAAAGCCCATCACCCGCGAGGAGTTCGCCGAACTGGCAGTTTTGCTTTATGAGAAAACCACGGGCGCCACAGCAATAGCCGTTTCACCTAATCCTTTCACCGATACCGCAAACCCTCAGGTTCTTAAAGCTTTCAAGCTGGGTATCACCACAGGCACCTCCCCATCCACCTTCGCACCTGCGGAAATAACCAACCGGGAACAGGTGGCTACCATGCTCAGCCGCACCATACAGGCCATGGCCCCTGGCGGCGACTTTTCCACAGAGGGAGCACCTTCCTTTTCGGACCAAAAGGATATCTCCTCGTGGGCAATGGAACATGTGCTGTTTATGGCCAGGTTGGGGATCATCAAAGGTGCAGACGGGAAGTTTATGCCCAAAGCTGTCACCGATGCCCAGAAAGCTTCCGGCTATGCCACCACCACCCGTGAGCAGGCCATTGCCATGAGTGTGCGTTCCTATGATAAAGTGGATGAAATAATTACATCCGGTTCTAATTCAACCAATGCCCAAATACCAAACGAACTGGTGGGGACATGGGAATGTTACATTAATTACGGTCTTAGCGGACAATCAATTGATGTATTGGAACTAAAAAGTGATGGAACCTTTCATTATACTACCGGGATGGCCATGAGCTCGGGTTCCGGAGTCTTCCAAACAAGATATTCGTTTGGAGCCAGTTGCGACGGAAAGTATAAAATTTCAGAAGAGAACGCAATCACTCTGTATGATGCAATTGGGGGAAGGTGTGAGGAAACATCCAAAATTCAAGATATATACGAACTGATTGAAAGATCCCAAAGCATCAATGATATCAAGGTTGAGATAAGAGAATTTATCTATACGCTTGAGAATAAGGATGGACAGACGCTTCTTACCTTCACGGAACAAAACGAAAGAGACCCGGATAAACTTGGCTTGAAAGGCTTGAATAGTACCCAACTAAAACGAAGAAAATGATGGTGTAAGCAGGTATAATGTGCACGTGCTAAAAGGCAGGCAATGAACTAGAATCATATGGGGATAAGTTATGAAAAGAACAAAATATCCGATACACCCCGATTTTAAAAAGCAGCCGCACGCCCTATATCGCTGTGCTGAACTTTAAAAACGATAAAACCAAAAATGACTGTATTGCAATAATTGTTGCTGCAGCCGTTATTTTTACTTTAATCATCAGCATTGTTTCGTTGTTTGTTCTATTTGCCGGTCTACTCTTTACCGCAGGGTTAAAAGAGCCATTAAAACCTATTCTTTGTCTATCACAAACAGAGAAACCGCTTTTTCCAGTTCTTTAGCCATATCGTTCATTTCTCTGGACAGATTCGTAAGAACCTCTGCGCTGGCCATCTGCTCCTGGGTACTTGCTGAGATTTCTTCGGTTGTTGCAGCTGCTTCCTCGGATACTGCCGAGATATTCTCCATGGAGGACAGTGTTTTCTCACGAAGAGTGAGCATGGTGCTGACCGAATCCTCCATATTGGTCATATGGGCCATTATTTCCTTCATTGAAGATGAAATCATATTGAATGCATTATCGGTCTGTTTCACTGCATTAACCTGCTCCTGAATGATCGCGCAGGAATTACTTGCCTGGGACGCTGTTTGTTCAGTCTTATTGTTAATGGTGTTGATGATGTTGTTTATCATGATGGAAGCATCTTTGGATTGATCCGCAAGCTTTTTAACCTCTTCGGCTACAACCGCAAAGCCCCTGCCTGCCTCCCCGGCGCGGGCTGCTTCAATGGCCGCGTTCAACGACAGAAGGTTGGTTTGCTCAGCAATGCCGACGATCACCCGAACGATTTTCCGAATTTCCTTCATGTCATTATTCAAGCTGTTGATCTCCTCGACGATTTTTTCGGACGCCAGTTTTGTCTGATCAGCTTTTTCATTCAGGATTTTAACGGTATCCAAGGCCTGTATGCTGGTTCCCTCTGCACCTGAAATTAAAGCTGACATCCCGTTGAGATTACTGGTCACCTTATTGATCCCACTGGAAAGATCACTCATATAATCAACGCTTTGCGTAACTTCCAGCGCCTGCTCTGAAGATCCCTTGGCGACCTCCTGCAGCGTTATTGCGATTTGCTCGGATGATTGATAAGTTTGCTCGGATGATCCGGATATCTTTTGGGCATTGACCAGTACCTCCTCTACGGAGGATTTGACCTTTTGAATTAAGCTCTTGATATGTGTGATCATCTCACCATAATGGCTGATAACCTCGCCGATCTCATCCTTGTTTTTATCGTGAACCACCTCGGTGAAATCACCCTCCTTTGCTTTTCGCATGAGGGCAACAAGCTTATTCAACGGGCTTGATATACTGTTGGAGATAGTAAAGGCTAAAAAGATTGCCAGAATGAAAACAATGACGGCAATGAGCACGATCTGCCTTCCAATGGTTGAGGAGGAGGAATAAATATGCTGGTAGGGTGTGATTGTGATCACATAAAACGGAGTTTTATCAATTTTGGAATAATTGCAATAAACCTTTTCGCCAAAGTCAAGATCCTGGCTTGATATCAGGGTACCCTTGTCGGCTAAATCCTTGCTGATGCTGTCAATTAAGCTTGTGTTAGGATAAATTGTTCCTTTCACAAGCTGGTCACTGTTGGAGTAGATAACACGGCCGTCTTCAGTCAGTACCAGAACCTCTACATTTTCACCCAAATCAAAGGTATCGAATATTTTGTCGATGGTATTTGGCGCGAGAGAAATCATGATATTTCCCAGGAACCTGCCGCCGCCGCTCTTGGTTATCTTACTCAAATATGCAACCCTGCCATTTGAGTCTGTATACCATTTTGCGATCTCATCGCTTTCTTTGAACATGGTATTAAGCTCATCCTGCCCTATTTCAAAGGTGGACGTTCCGCTATACATGTTCTGAACGTCGTTATAAGGGAAAAATGTAATACTCTCGAGCGATTTGTTCTGAATTACTCTTATACTTAATTCCTTACCGAGGCTCGTTACCAGATTAGTTCTTTCGGTTACATCCAATATATTATAGCTTCCGAAGCTGTCCTGCATCAAGGTGGAATAAGCCAGGTTACCAGCTGTTTCCATGTTCTTTGACATTTCATTTGTTGTAATCGTATTAAATTGTGTTACCACCTGAGAGGTATAGGTTTTGATTGTATCTGTGAGTGCATTGCGGGTGCGTGAATACGCTGAGACACCCAGAATGATAAGCGGAACCAGAGAAAGTAGCAGGAAAGTAATAATTAGTCGCCATTTAATCTTAATCTTACGTAAAATGCTTACCCTTGAATCGACAAAAAGCTTTGTCAGTTTGTCTTTCAGTGTTTTAATCAGTACCGGCAGCATCAGACGCTTATCCCCGTTCTTCGTGGATCTCTCTCTTGCTTTTTTCATCATACCCAACCTCACTCTTTCATTATTTATTAATCATGGCAGACCTCTAACAAAAGCCAGCCTTTAGCTGTTACCAGCCGACTTCTCCGATACTTCTCCTAACTGCACAAAAATATATAACACGCAAAGAGATATATAGTAATAATACCCCCTTATAGAATTGTTACACAACAATATACCAAAACACTGCTTCCCTTAAACTTTAAAGCGATTCCATCAGGTTTGAAATTGTTCCGATAAATTGATCCTACCATGATACCCTCCTTGAATTGGTTTCGTAGAATTAATTGATAAAGTTTATGGGCGTTCCCTCTATGTACGCGGTTCTTATTGAAGCCGGTAAGAACAATATCACCTTCCCGTCACTTCGCCTGGCCGTTTCAGGGGGCGCTGCGCTGCCGGTAGAAAAAGATGAAGAGGTGCCTGTCGGAGAGGTGGGAGAGCTGGTTGTCAGAGGGGAAAACGTGATGCTGGGTTATTACAATCAGGAGGAAAAAACCAAAGAAGCCCTCATGAACGGCTGGCTGCATACCGGAGACCTGGCAAAGAAGGATGAGGAAGGGTATATCTACATTGTTGACCGGAAAAAGGACATGGTGATTGTCGGCGGGCTGAATGTGTACCCCAGAGAGGTTGAGGAAGTTATTTACCAGTACCCGAAGGTGAAGGAGGCTGCTGTAATCGGCGTCAATGATGATTTAAGAGGGGAATATGTAAAAGCCGTTGTCGCACTGAAGGAAGGAATGACGTGCTCCTCAAGAGAACTATTAAAGTTTCTTAGGGAAAAGCTGGCAAACTATAAATTACCTCGTGAAATTGATTTCGTGGATGCTCTTCCGAAAAACAGCACCGGGAAAATACTGAAGCGTTTGCTTAAGGAGAATAACGACAAGCAGGGTTAGCCCGTCAGTTCCTTACAGCTTGAACAGCGCATAGCTCCTGTTTTGAAGGGTTTCGGCCAAGCCGAAACCCTTTACTATGCCAAACCGCCAGTGCGGCCTTCACATCGATCAGGCCCCAGCCGTATGCCGTATCATAACCCGGCTCACCCAGATCCCTGGAGAAGTTCTTTAGTATCTGCCTGAATTCCACGGGAGTCATATCAGGGTGTTCACAAAGCAAGGATGCGGCGAAGGATGTCACATACGCGGCGGCATAGGAGGTGCCGTTAACCCTCTTAAAGTTCTTTTTGTCGGAGGGCGCGACTACCTCCACATTTTCTCCCGGAGCCGTGACAAGAACTGAAGCATTCCTCTGTGAGAAGGCGGAAACCTGCCCATCGCTGTTTACAGACCCTACGCCAATAACCGTCTCATATGCTGCGGGATAAAACACCTTATCCGGTGCGCCTGCATTACTGTTGCCCACTGCCGAAATGATGATCACGCCTTTTTCTTCGGCGTAATCAACTGCCTGTTTCAACTCCGGGATGTCCTTATCTATGCCTGAGCTTAAGTTTATGATCCGGCAGCCATACAGATCCACAGCGTCAACGATGGCCCTGCACAAACCGTTTATCCCGCAGTTGGCCGGAACTCCCGATGAATACCTGGAGAAACACACCAGAGGCACCACCGACACATGCTCTGATATCGCTGCTATTTTCATGTTCTCCGAGGCCGCTCCCAGTACAATGCTTGCTATAGCGGTGCCGTGGCCCAGCAGATCATTGGTGCCGGCTTCTTCGAACACATAGTTTTTCCCTTCCATTATTTTCTCTTTATTAATTCGCGGGTCGCTTTCCCGGATGCCGGAATCGATCAGTGCTATTTTTATCTCTGCTGCATCGGTACCTTCGGGCGCAGCATCGGTTAGGAAAGCGGCAACATCTTCTGCGCCGATGAGTTCAAGGCACCATTGGTTGACGGCTGCCGCTTCCTCCGCAAAGGCGGAAGAAGCGTATAAAGGCAGAAAGATTATTAAGATTACAGCTATTGTTCTTTTCATACAGCTCACCTTATTTTGCCAAAATCCTCAGACCCCTACTTCTATAAGTGGGGGTTCCTTGTTTGCTGCAGGATAGCCTGAATCAGCCTCGTAAAGACCGCACAGACCTCAGCCCTGGATGCAATGCCGGACGGATCAAACCGGTTGCCGGGCTTTCCGTTCATAATGCCGCTGTTTTGTATCCACTTCACGGCTTCCTCCGCCCAGGGGCTGACCGAACCGCTATCCGCGAAGGGAGCGGGCGATGTATCCGTGATGCCGATATTGTAGCCTTTGGATTTGGCGTAATTGTACATGATCACGGCCATCTGCTCGCGGGTAACAGGCTCGTCGGGTGCAAACGTCATTTTTGTGGTGCCGTTGATGACCTTGTTTTCCAGGGCCCACTGCACGGCGCTCTCATACCAGCTTCCAGATTCCACATCTTTAAACTGCTTATTCCTGTAAGCAGAGAGATCCACGCCATCCAGCCGTGCCAGTACCGTTACAAACATGGCCCTGGTCATCTGTCCGCCGGGGTCAAACCTGCCGTCCCCCACACCGAGGAACAAACCTCTGGCGGCGGTAAAGCCGATATACTCTCCTGCCCAGTGGCCCGATATATCCGGGAACTCCGGCTTGTTTACCTCCAGCGTGAATTCAGCTGTTGCCGGCGCAATGAAGTTCAGTTTGCCGTCAACGATGCTGCTGTTTGCTGCAATGTATTTCTTCCCATCGAGAATATAACAGGGCACCAAATAATTGCCATCCTTCAATTGCTCGGTTGTCAGCGCTATCGAAACCAACTGCCCCTTATCCGCATTTACCCGGGTGACCGGTTGTGCAGTGGGGGTGGGAGTAGGAGTGATGGGCGTTGTACTGCCTGTGCTGCTGCCGCCATCGTCCCCAGATGCTATATGGGTGAAGCGTGCGGTTACAACGGTGTCGTTGGGCGGCATTGTAAATGTGGTACCGGCGCTGGATGCATTTGCAAAGCTTCCTCCGTTTGAACTGCTCCATCCGCTGAACCGGTATCCGTTTGCAGGCGTTGCCGTGATGGACACCCGGGCTCCTGACACGTAATTTCCTCCGCCTGTGGCGGTGCCTCCCAGGGTATTTGCCATAGTCAGCCTGTAACTGCCTGGTGCAGGCGGATTGAACATTTCCGCCCCAAAAGATGCGGCGGCGGTCATATCGGCGCCGTCCGCCACATGGAAGTAGGCGGCCGCAAGGCCAGCGCTTCCGGGAGAGGCTGTAAATACGCCGTTGCCGTCAACCTGTGCGCTGCCCTCCCTGGCAATAACCTCCCAGGTTACCATGGAGCTGTCGTCTATAACATACTTCTTTCCCGTATTAGTTGTCGCCTGCAGCGAAAGCAGCCCGGTTGTCTGTCTGCCTTCATCCAGTACAATATTGCTGCCGCTGTATTCCACGCCATCAAACAGGATGTCCAGCTCCGATATGCCGGACAGCCCTGAATTCCAGACTTTAGAAGACGACGCAGCGCTGTTGCCTGCTTCATCTTCCACAGTTATCTCAATCCTGTGGGACGCTTTTCCCGGGTTCAGGGCAAGGTCAAAGCGGAAGGTGCCATCCACTCCGATGGTCTCACCCATGTCCTCCAGCGTATCCTTTTCGATACGGGTCTGTCCGTCCACCTTCACCGTAAACATGGCATTTGTATCGGTGATGCCGGATACCCTGAGATTGCCGTCCTCGCTGAAGAAGCTGCCATTGGTGGGAGAAGTGAGCATCAAACGTGGAGGCGTGGTATCCACCGAGAATATTTTGGAATAGGTGAAGCCATCTCCGTGACTGTTCCTGCCGGTGAAGGTCACCGTATGATCCCCGTCCGGCAGGTATTGCTCAATGCTGAATCCGTCAGTGGATATACCGGCAACATCCACAACAGCCATGTCATCGATGTACCATTTTCCGCCAGCCACTGCCTGGTCGGGAAGCATAGTGAACGCCACATCATTGGTGGTGAAGGTATCGATGCTGATAAGGCTGGATTCGGTATCGGATATCGTCACCGTCCGCTGCAGCGGCCTGTGGGCGGCGTCGGCTCTGAAGGAAATTTCAGGCGGGTCTGGCTGGCGAAGGGTTAAGGGAGCGGAACGCTTTTCAACCCCTGTCACCAGTACCTCATCGTCTGAGCCCGGATCAATGCTCTTATAGGCTGTAACGCCCACCACATACTTCTTTCCCGCAGTAAGCCCATATGGGACTCCATTTATTCCGGTATAGGTTCCTCCTACCGAGATTTCCGTTCCCCTTGCAAAGCTTAATCCTGTCAGGTCGGTAAGAATCAAATCCCCGCCGTCTTCTTCGTATACGTTCACCAAATAACCGTCATATCGGGCAGAATCCTGGTCATCGGCCACATCCACGCCGAACATCAGGTTTCCCGCATTTTCTACAGCCACATTATCCGGCTGATCGGGCTGATTTGCATTCGTCCAGGTGAAAGTAAAATCAGACCCTCCGCCGTCCCCGGCGAGGTACAGGTCATTGACCTCCTCTTCCTTGCTCATGGTCATACGCACATAGTAGGTTCCGCTTTTCAGATCGGGCGGTATCGGAAGCGTAATGCTGCCGCCGGCATCGCCGGAGGGTTCCATGGTTCCGATAAGGGTTCCCATTTCGCCTATGTCCTGGCCGTCTCCAATATCATTTGTGACATAAAAGCTCATCTTCGTTTCATCCAGCTTGCTGCCGGTCCAGGTCAAATCAAGCTTGTCGCCGTTTTTTGAAGCGGTAAAGGAATTTACCTCCGGCAGGGGAGCCACTGTGAACAGGACGATGTCGGCTGCACAAGAGGTGGAAATGTTCCATTCCCCTGCCGCATATTCGGTAATCGATATGCTGACGGAGCTTTTTCCGGTCTCTTCGTCATAAATCAGGTTTGCGTTCACACCGGGATCGCCGGCATTGCCGGTTCCGCCGTTCGCGCTGATGTCAAAGAAATTCAGCGCATAAGGAGCGCCGCCGGGTTTTGTAATGGTAACGGCAGCCTGCGCTTCGGCAATGGTCTTCGGTCCGTCCGCCGGGAAGTCTATGCTGAAGGCGAAATCATTGCCGTTGTCGATGCCCAAATCAAGCTTATGGGTGGTTTTTAACCCATCCGACCTTACACTGGGCGAAGCTCCCATCAGCATCAGCCCGGTGCTGTTCAGGTCGTCCACTACCTGAGCCCTGGCAGCCGGCGACAGATTGGTGCCCACTTTCATATACAGGGTTTGCCCCGTTTCGGTATTATACCCCACAGGGATGTCCTCCAGGCCCAAAAGCTCGGGGAATGTGGGCTCGATGGTCTGCTTCTGCGTACCGAAGCTGAACTCCCCTCCCCAATAGTAGACGATGCCCAGCTTCAGCCCGATAATGTTTAACACGCCCCATATCCGATCGCTGCTGGCGCCCAGATCCGCCTTGACAAGCACCATTCCTCCGACCACAGGCACCGACTTTGGAAATTTAACGCCCACCCGCAGGAAAAATTCCACAAAATCGTTGTCCACCACCAGGTAACAGGCGCCTTCCAAAATACCCAGTATGTTCATCGAAGCTGCTATCAGAAGATAAAAATCGGGATACCATTCAATACCCAATTGCCCCTGATGGATGACCACCATTTTTGTGCCCTTCAGCTTCACGTCCGACAGCTTGATCCGAAAACCCCGCAGACTCAGCGAAAGGTCGCACCGCGCTTCCATGACCTTCATCACGTCAAAATCCGCGGTGAGCAGCAGCGTCAGCGGAGGCAGGCCTGAACCGAATACGGTTTCATATAGCTTGTCTATGCCTCCGCCACCGCCGGTCAGCCAGAATACGCCGGCGCCGTCAAGGTTGACCCCCGGCTCGAAGCCGGCAATGTGGAAGTATAGCTTGTCCGGCACAGGCGAACCGTCGCTGGCGCCTATCACCCTCAGTTCAAATTCCATGTCAAAGAGTTCGGTGCTGACACTGCCATCCACTTCGAATTTGTATCCGTTGATGGTGTTGATGGCCAGCCTGCCCCCCATCTCAGGAAGAGCTTCGGAGTATTTGGGCAGGGTGATCTCGGCTTCGGCGTTCACGCCCATAAGGCCCTTGTTCAAACCGTAAAGGATATCTTCAATATTGACTTTTCCAACCGGCTTGGTCTTGTTGGCCTTGTTTTCAGCTTCAGCCTGTTTTTTTGATTTATTATATTCCTTAAGGTATTTATCCGCATTCCGTTCACTGCCATACTTTCTTTCATGAGCCACCTCAATGGGCAGCATTTCACTTGAACTCTTATCATCCTTGCCCTTGGGCATCAGCTTGGAAATATCCAGGCTGGCCCCGAAGGACAATACATATCCCAATTCCGGAGCGGTGTTTTCACCTTCTTCCTGATCCAGAATGTCTCTGTCGTACATTCTGCCGAAAGTCCCATACCTCATATGCACCACCATCCCGGCAATGGTCTGGAGGATTTTATAATCCGCATCCCATACAAGGCGTATTTCCCTGTCAAAGAGATACTCCGCTTCACTCTCCAGCTTGTTGCCCCTCCTGTCATAGGCTACCAGACCGCAGTCGATGCCGTATTCAAGAGGGGTCAGGTAAGCCAGTCCGGTCCATACGGGCGTCCGGCTGTAGCTGGTTAGTATCTTTCCTTCCATATCGACCATCACGAACTTTTTGCTTCCTGACTGGGATAAAGCCACCATAAGATCGCCTTCGGTCAGGTCGAGTACGCCGTTGATATTGATGGGGTCGCTGCTTTCATACAGAGATGCTGCGGAGCAACTGGTCACATTCCCATTTGAATCTCTTTGTACGGTGAATTCTCCCCTCAGCTCGAGGAGCACCTCGCCTTCAAAGCTTTCGTCTTCCTTGAATGCCTTAAACTGCGCTTCTCCGGGGAAGGTTTTTATATGATATTCCCATTTGCCGCTTTGAGGCGCTTCCTTAATGATTGCCACTATCCCGTAATAATCGTTCTTATAAGACTTGTCATCGGTAACAATAAACTTCAGCGCCGGGGTTTTCAATTTTTCAGGAATGCCTGTGGGATTCCGCCCATAAGCCCATTCAAAAACCAGGTCATACTCCCCCAGCTCCATTTCTTCAGTCATGACCACATCGATGATGGTATTATTGTCATCATCGGTTGTGAAAATGATATTTTCTGCGGGAATGGTATAAGAAAGCCCCCTGTTAGTCTCCGTTTCCTCCTCGGGATATGCCCTGAGCGTATACCTGCTGGTATCCCTTAGCATATCGAAGCCCGATCCGGAAAGATAAAAATGGCGTGTGCCTTCAAAATACAGCATTTCGGGCGATGCACCCGTGAACAGGATCTCGGGAAGCTTTCCGCTGCCGCCGGGACACAGCACATACGTGGAAGCGCTGCCGATGACGTTTTCGAGAAGAAGCATATTATTGGCGCTTTCAGGCATATTGTAAACCTTAAAGCTTATTTTCCTGTAGCCGGGAGCAGCGAAAACCTCAGCTTTGAAGCCCCAGTCCAGCTGCTTGATCTCGCCCACTTTAAAATTATCAATGCCAAGCCTGTACGGGTCGTTGAAGTTCGCGCCTGTAGGCTGCCCATTGGCGTTAAGCGGCTCAAAGCCCTCGTCAGCATAGACCGCGACCGCAATCCTGTCATGAACCGCAGCGCCTTCCTGAATGATATTGCTGATGTTCGTGGTGACGGTAAATTCACCGTCTGCTTCACCCGAAGAGCCTATGTAGGCATCTTTGGCTGTATTCAGCTGAAGATTTGATGGCGCTGTGATATTGATGCTGAACTTGTCGCCTTTCTTCGCGTCCGTATTGGAATAAACTCCGTAATAGCTGAGGAAGCTTGCCGCCTCTGCGCTGTTTGCGGGAATATGTCCCAGGTCGTAGTACAACGCGTAAGCGCTGTCCGCGGTAAGGTATTTTTTGTTAAACTTATTCGTGAAGGTCAGATCCGAATCGGGATCAAATTCAAAAACCGTGGCAGCCAGGTTGTTCCAGTGCCCGAAGGCCGCCTTATAGGGCCTGACTCCTTCCGACGCGGTATCGTTGATCGTGAAGGCGGTCATAGAGGGGTTGGCCAGGCTGTCGTAGGCGAAGAAATTCTCAGGGATATCCTCTCCCTGCACCACAGCTTCCCTCACGATTTCCATGTAACCCCCATCATCCTTTACCAGCTCGTAATATCCATAATCCTGATCCCCCATGGCGGTATCCAGAAGAAGCCTTGCTTTGACATCGACGGCGGTTCCTTTTGTGTTCTGGACGGTATAGTAGATGGCTATGGTGCCGTGCTCGTTGGCGCTGTCATTCCATACCGGCTGGATCAGCTGGGTGAAGACAAGGCCGTCCACCGACCATGTCGATAGGATGGAATCATTATCCTGCGTTACGCTGAGGGTATTCTCCCCCAGGCCAAGGAACGAATAATTTCCGCCAAAGACATACTCCCTGACATTTGTCCCCTCAGTCACCTGAAAGGAGGTAAAGGAGGTGTCGTATTCTCCGTTATGGAAAAGCAGGTTTTTATTGTTATCATCCTTGTTGAATACTTCTCCCTCTTTGGTACGTATGATAAAGCCGCCGTTTTCAGCGGAAACCACAACCTCGATATTCCCATTAGCCAGCGAATAGATATCGGGCTGTGCGGCCTGGGCAGGTGTGATTTGCGGTGCAAGACCGAATAACATTAAAAATACCAGAGCATATGATAGGATGGATCTGAGCTTTTTCATCCTGACACCCCCTATTTCTGAACGTATAGATGTGTGATAAAGGTCTTTCTGCTTTGGGTCACCAGGTAAAGGGTATAGAACCCTTCCCCGGGTGCGGTGAAGGCTGCCTGCCCGCCGGATACCATCAGAAGCTTCCCGGCGGTCTTCATCTGGCCTGCGGTTTTCAGGCCTGCGGCATAATACAGCTTAAAGGGTTCTGTGCCGTTTCCCGCATCCGGCAGCTCCACTGCCACCTCGATTACATCCGTGGTTAAAAACAGGGTGCCTCCATCATCGGCCTTGATGCTGTTAATCAGCATGGTGGGCTGGGTTTTGTCATACACATATACGGTACGCTCCACCGTTTTTGTATTCCCTGCCGAATCGGCCGCTGTATATGTGATACGGTATGCGCCGGGAGTATTGAGCTGCTGCTGGGCCAGCGAACCGGCAAGAGAGTACCTGCCCGTCATGTCCGCGTCGTAATTGTCGCTGACAATCGCGTCCTGCAGTGCGGCGGCCTCAAATTCGGCCAGCGGCGTCTCCTGTTTTACCTTCATGACGCTCCTTTCAAAGATGACAACCGGCGGCGAGGTATCGATGCAATCGATAAGGAAGCTTTCATAGGCTGTATTACCAGCCTCATCCTCGGCGCTGATCCCATAATACCCGTTGGAACTCGCCGATAAGGTTACAGGAACGCCTGCCTGAATATCCAGCGTCTCTCCGCTGAAGGTAAGCTTGCCCGTCTCGTTTGCGGAGACCTGGAAAGTGATGGGTTCTTTTGTAGAAGTATGGGTTTTCTGATTGCCGGCATTTGCGGGATCACTGTTCCAGTCCTGCACCTGAGCCTTTGTTTCGGGTATGCCGGTAACCGTGATCACAGGAGCGGTATTGTCTATTCTGGAAGCAGCATATTGTACCTCAACGATATTTCCGGCCATATCCACAAAGCTGTAGCGATGCGTGCCGTTTTCCGGCAAGTCCAGGCTGTATTCGTATTTGCCGTTTTCCTCATTCAATTGAAGCTCCGCTCCGCTGCCCATATAGTAGGCCGGTTCGTTGGAGCTGAAGGTGAGCCTTACGGATTTAACAGCGCCGCTTGCAGGCTCATCGCTTGCAATGGTGATGACCGGTGCCTGTTTGTCGATAACATCATTGGCCTCCAGCACATATACGTTGGCCACGCCGTTCAAAGCGGCAAAATTCAGCCTTAATCGGGCTCCCTGTTTGAAGACGACAATGGCGTCGGCCGCTCCATGGCTCAGGTTGAAGTAATCCTCCGGAACGTACCCATGAAGAAGGTTTCCGTCTTCATCGATCAGCGCCGCCGTAACGGTTCTTACATTTTTACCGAAGGTAACGATAGCTGTTATGTCTGAATTGACGGGTTGCGCGGGGGGCCGGCTGCTATCGGCGTCGGCCTGGCCGTCGCCATCCGTGTCACCGCCTATCAGGCACGGAGACCATGTGACTTTGGTTACCTCCGGTTTGGTTTTGTCCAGATTACTCACCTCCGCTGTGGCGGTTCCCACATTGCCTGCTCCGTCCTCAAAAGTGAAGGTGAAGCTGTCATTGAAGTCAAACTCGTGGTAATGCGCCCCGGTTCCCGTCACAGGCCCGGATTCCGTATTGATGCTCCAGTTGTAGGAACCATCCCACACCACTCCTGCTGTGGTGCGCATGGTGACAGGTCCTGGCATATTATCCTGCGGGATAACATATGCCCTTATTGAATAGAACCCTTCGGGCACATATTGAATGACGCCGGTGGGAGGTACATTGTCGATCTGCGTAATGACCACCGGTACAAGCGTCTTATTGTTTTTGGCATCTATAAAAACGATTGTGAAGGAAGCGTTTCCACTGATATAAACTGAGTTTCCGCCCGGGGTTATGCCTGCGACGGTTTCCCCGGCGCTGCCATAGCTGACGCCTGCAAGCTCTGCTTCAGTCTTGATTCCGTTGAAAAGCAGCATCCTGGTCTGGTTGATGTCCTTTATGGTAAAATCCAGTTTCATGGCCCTGGTGATATATGCCGGGGCACTGAAGGGGTCGCCAGGGGCTGCTGCTTCGTATTCTGTGCTGGTATATTCCGCAATCCTTACAAAGCTACCGGACAAGGTTTTGTATACGTCCACTTCGTAATCCGGCGGGGTTGCATCGGAATCCTGCAGGGTTTTTTCCACGATGGTCACAGGAGGGCTCAGGCTGCTAAGGCCTGCTGTAAGCTGAGGGCCCGGATTGCCGGCGG